>JACZJD010000113.1 GCA_014860725.1 Aquamicrobium sp. | reverse complement strand
AAGTCGATGACGGCGCTGACCGTGATGCGGCTCCTGCCGCATGTGATGCAGGCCGCCGGCCGCGTCACCTTCGACGGCATCGACATCCTCTCCGCCCCGGAAGCCGCGATGAACCGGCTGCGCGGCGACGACATCGGCATGGTGTTCCAGGAGCCGATGACGGCGCTGAACCCGGTCAAGACCATCGGCGAACAGGTGGCCGAGGGCATACGCTGGCACACCGGCGCCTCCCGCGCCGACGCCGAGGAGACGGCGCGGAAGATCCTCGACCGCGTCGGCCTGCCGGCGGAAAAGTTCCCGCTGTCGCGCTTCCCGCACGAGCTGTCGGGCGGCCAGCGCCAGCGCGTCGTCATCGCCATCGCCTGCGCGCTGAAACCGAAACTGCTGATCGCCGACGAGCCGACCACCGCGCTCGACGTGGTGCTTCAGGCGCAGATCCTCGACCTTTTGCGCGACCTGGTGGACGAGCGGAAGATGGGGCTTTTGCTCATCTCGCACGACCTCGCCGTCGTCACCGACATGGCCGACCGCATCACGGTGATGCGCCACGGCGAGGTGATGGAGGCGGGCGAGACCGCGCGCACGCTCTCCGAGCAGGTCCACCCCTACACCCGCCAGCTGGCGCTCGCCTCGACCCATGTGCCGGCGCGGCAACGCCCCCCTGCCCCCGCCGCCGGCGCGACGCCGCTTCTGGAAGTGGCGTCGGTGGTCAAGGACTATCCCGGCCGCCGCACCTCGCTCTTCCGCAAGCCCGCGCCCTTCCGCGCCGTCGACGACGTGTCGTTCTCGATCCACGAGGGCCAGTCCGTGGCGCTGGTCGGCCGCTCGGGCTGCGGCAAGTCCACGCTGGCGCGCATGATCCTCGCGCTCGACCGCCCGACGGACGGCGCGATCCGGCTCGACGGCGCCGAGACGAGCACGCTTCCGGAGTCGGCGCTCAAGCCTTCCCGGCGCAAGATGCAGGTGGTGTTCCAGGACCCCTACGGCTCGTTCGATCCGCGCCACAAGGTCGAGCGGCTGGTGGCCGAGCCGCTGCACCTCCTCGAAAGGCAACCCTCCGCCGCCGAGCGCCGCGACATGGTCGCGGCCGCGCTCCACGAGGTCGGGCTGGCGCCGAAGGACATGGACAAGTACCCGCACGAATTCTCCGGCGGCCAGCGCCAGCGCATCTCGATTGCCCGCGCCATCATCACGCGGCCGAAGCTGGTGGTGGCCGACGAGCCGGTCTCGGCCCTCGACGTGTCGATCCGCGCCCAGATCCTCGACCTCTTCGCCGATCTGAACGGCCGGCTCGGCGTCGCCTATCTCTTCATCACCCACGACCTGACCGTCGCGCGCGCCATCACCGACGAGGTGATGGTCATGCACGAGGGCAGGATCGTCGAGCGAGGCAGGACCGCCGACGTGCTCGACCATCCGCAATCCGGGGCCGCGAAGGCGCTGGTCGACGCCGCGCCCGACCTCGCACGGGCGCTCGCCCGGCGTCTGGCCGGGCAGGGTTAGCCGATGCTCACGGAAGTCACCGTCGACATCCTCCTGCTTCTGGCGCTGGCGGGCTTCGTCGCCGGCTTCATCGATTCCATCGCCGGCGGCGGCGGGCTGATCACCGTGCCGGCTCTGCTGCTCGCCGGGCTGACGCCGGTCGAGGCGCTCGGCACCAACAAGCTGCAAAGCGTGTTCGGCTCCGGTTCGGCCACCTACGCCTATGCCTCGGCCGGGCTGGTGAACGTCAGGCACCAGCTTCCCTCGGCGGCGCTCGCCTTCCTCGGCTCCATTGCCGGCGCGGTGCTGGCGACGATCCTGCCCGGCGAGTGGCTGCGCGCGGCGCTGCCGCCGATGCTGGTCGTCATCGCGCTCTATTTCGCCTTCAAGCCCGACATGGGCGACGTCGACCGCGCCCGCCGCCTGTCGCCGTTCCTGTTCGGCGTCACCGTGGTGCCGGTGATCGGCTTCTACGACGGCATCTTCGGGCCGGGCACCGGCTCGTTCTTCATGCTCGCCTTCGTCACGCTCGCCGGCTACGGCGTGCTCAAGGCCACCGCCCACACCAAGCTGCTCAACTTCTCGTCCAATCTCGGCAGCCTGATCTTCTTCTCCGCCGTCGGCGTCGTGTCGTGGAAGGTCGGGCTGGTGATGGGCGCAGCACAGTTCCTCGGCGCCCGGTTCGGCGCGCGGCTGGCCATGAAGAACGGCGCCCGACTCATCAAGCCGCTGCTGGTAGTCACCTGCGTCGTGCTCGCCATCCGCCTGCTGATCGACTGACGCGGCCGCGGCAAGAACCGCTGCCAATGAAACCCCGATCGGGTAAAGTGGAGCCGCACGGAATCACTTGGCCCAAGGAGAAAGCCATGAATCTGAATGCGCCTACACAGATCGTGTTTCTGATCTCCGTCGTCCTCGCTATTGTCGCTTTGCTTGCCTATCTGTCGGTACTCGGCGCCGCTGCGGCGGCCTGGGCGTTCTGGATCGCCCTCGTCGCGTGGATCGTCCTCGCAGCCGGCAGCCTGTTCAAGGGCATGTAGCGACGCATCCGGTCCTGTTCCGACAACCGGGCCGGCGCGGCGGCAGGAGCCGCGCCGGCCCTATCTTTTTCTGCGCAGCGCCCTTCCGCTATCGACCTGCCGCACGTCACGTTGTTTCATCCGTGCACAACGCCTGTGCAGGCCGGCTTGTTGCATGGGCAAGGCAAAGGAATAGACTGCGCCGACAACATACAAGCATGGTCCGTCACGGACATCGGGGAGGATGTTATGGACGCCGCGATCCCTGCCGCGCAGTTCGAGCTGAACGAGGACCAGCGCGCCATCCAGGAAATGACGGCCGCCTTCGCCGCCGAGCGCGTCGCGCCCTTCGCGCTCGAATGGGACAAGGCGCGCAGCTTTCCCCTCGACGTGATCCGCGAGACCGGCCCGCTCGGCTTCGGCGGCATCTACATCCGGGACGACGTCGGCGGTTCGGGCCTCGGGCGGCTCGACGCGGTGCTGATCTTCGAGGCGCTGGCCGCCGCCTGCCCCGGCTTCTCCTCGATGATCTCCATCCACAACATGTCCGCGTGGATGATCGACACCTTCGGCTCGGAGGAGCAGCGCCACCGCTTCCTGCCGAAGCTCACCTCGCTCGAATGGCTGGCGAGCTACTGCCTGACGGAGCCCGGCTCCGGCTCGGACGCCGCCGCGCTCAAGACGAGGGCGGCGCGCTCCGGCGGCAACGGCAGCGACTACGTGCTCAACGGCACCAAGCAGTTCATCTCCGGCGCCGGCGATTCCGACGTCTACGTCGTCATGGCCCGCACCGGCGAGGACGGCCCCAAGGGCATCTCCACTCTGGTCGTGCCGAAGGACGCCCCCGGCCTGAAGTTCGGCCCGTCGGAGAGCAAGATGGGCTGGCACATGCAGCCCACCCGGCAGGTGATCTTCGAGGACTGCAAGGTGCCGGCCGAGAACCTGCTTTCCGGCGAGGGTTCGGGCTTCCGCATCGCCATGGCCGGGCTCGACGGCGGCCGGCTCAACATCGCCGCCTGCTCGCTCGGCGGCGCCCAGGCCGCGCTCGACAAGGCGCTCGCCTATGCCGGCGAGCGCGTGGCCTTCGGCCAGACCATCGACCGCTTCCAGGCGCTCCAGTTCAAGCTCGCCGACATGGAGATCGAGCTGCAGGCCTCGCGCGTGATGCTCTACGCCGCCGCCTCCAAGCTCGACCGCAAGGCGCACGACGCCGGCAAGTGGTCGGCCATGGCCAAGCGCTTCGTCACCGACACCTGCTTCGACATCGCCAACGAGGCGCTGCAGATCCACGGCGGCTACGGCTACCTGCACGAATACGGCATCGAGAAGCTGGTGCGGGATCTGCGCGTCCACCAGATCCTCGAAGGCACCAACGAGATCATGCGGCTGATCGTGGCGCGGCATCTGATCGGCAGATGAGAGAGAGTGAGTAGGGAATAGTGAGTAGAGAATAGCGAGCAGATTGTCGCAGACAATTTTCTCAGCTCACCCTTCCAAGGATTTCTGCACTACTCACTATTCCCTACTCACTATTCCCTGTTTTCTCTGGAGGAGAACATGACCACCATCGCATTCATCGGCCTCGGCAACATGGGCAACCCCATGGCCGCCAATCTGGTCAAGGCCGGGCACACGGTGCGCGGCTTCGACCTGGTGCCGCAGAACCTCGGGACGGCGCGGGGGAACGGGCTGGAGATCGCGGCGAGCGCCGCCGAGGCCGTGCGCGACGCCGACGCGGTCGTCACCATGCTGCCGGCCGGCAAGCACGTGCTTGCCGTCTATGCCGACATCGTGCCGGCGGCGAGGAAGGGCACGCTGTTCATCGATTCCTCCACCATCGACGTCGAATCCGCCCGCAAGGCCCATGCCATCGCCACCGACGCGGGCATGCTGTCGGTCGACGCGCCGGTCTCGGGCGGCGTCGGCGGCGCTGCGGCCGGCACGCTGACCTTCATGGCCGGCGGCGCGGAGGACGCCTTCGCCAGGGCCGAGCCGCTGCTCCAGCCGATGGCCGGCAAGATCGTCCATTGCGGCGACGCCGGCGCGGGACAGGCCGCCAAGATCTGCAACAACATGATCCTCGGCATCTCGATGATCGGCGTCAGCGAGGCCTTCGTGCTGGCCGAGAAGCTCGGCCTGTCGCATCAGGCGCTGTTCGACGTCGCGTCGACCTCCTCGGGCCAGTGCTGGTCGCTCACCACCTACTGCCCGGTGCCGGGGCCGGTGCCCAACTCCCCCGCCAACCGCGACTACCAGCCCGGCTTCGCCGCCAGCCTGATGCTGAAGGACCTGAAGCTGGCGCAGGAGGCCGCGCAAGGCGCGGGCGCCGTGACCCCGCTCGGCGCGGAAGCGGCCCAGCTCTATGCGCTGTTCGAGGCGGCGGGCAACGGCGGCACGGACTTTTCCGGCATCGTCCGCTTCCTGCGCGGCAAGGCGTGACGGGGTCGCGACGACCTGCCCGGCCGGCCAAAAAAAACGCCCGATTCAGAATTGCTTAAGCTCTCGATAACCGCCCGGTAACGATGTCGCTGTAGAACGGATCGCGAGGCGGCAAACGCAGCCGCCCACCGCTCCGGATCAGGTCTCGCGTACCGGAGCCGTCAGTTTCGCAAGCGTATCGAGTAGTCGCGAAACGCCATGCGTATCTTGTGGCAAGACCGCGCCTCTCCCCGCCTGGAGAGCGCGGATCTTGCTGTTTGCAGCCCGGAAAAAACGAAAGGCGGCCCCCGCCCGGCAGGGCGAACGCCTCCCTGTCGCCTGCAAGGCGCTCAGCCGCCGTTCTTCAGCCGCCTGTAGTTCTTCTTCACCCGCCGCCCGGCCGGCTTCAGCGCCGCGTGCATCGCGCGTTCGAGGGCGATGCCGTTGAGGAGCGCCGGCGTGCTGCCGCTGTAGAGCTCGAGCCAGAAG
>JACZJD010000756.1 GCA_014860725.1 Aquamicrobium sp. | reverse complement strand
ACTTCGCGCCGATCGTCGCCGCCGCGCAGGCTGCCGCGCCGGACGCCTTCGTCGCGTTCTCCTATCCCGGCGACACGTTCGGCCTGTCGGCGCAGGCCAAGATCGCCGACCTGAAGGTGAAGGCCTTCTATGTCGGCGTGGCGACCGCCTTCCCGGCCTATCTGAAGGCGAACGGCGCGGCGGCCGAGGGCGTGCTCGGCGCAGGGGCGATCAATCCCGAGGCGCCCGGCATGGCCGAGTGGCGCGAGCGTCACGTCAAGGTGACCGGCTCCGAGCCCGACTACTGGGCCTCGGCGATGACCTATGCCAGCCTCGAGATGCTCGAGCAGGCGATCACTGCTGCGGGCTCGACCGACAAGGCCGCTGTCATCGACAAGCTGAAGACGACGACGTTCAAGACGGTGATGGGCGACATGTCGCTCGCCGGCAACGTCAACCAGAAGTTCTGGACCGTCGGCCAGTGGCAGGGCGGCAAGTACTACGGCGTCGCCGCTGAGGGCTTCGAGGACGTCAAGGCGCCCGTCGCGAAGGAAGGCTGGGGTAACTAAGTTTCTCTAGGCTGGAATGAGAGCGCGGCGGGCTCACGGCCCGCCGCGCTCCGGCTCACGCAGTCGAACAGGAGTCACATGAGCATCGTCGTCACGGGCCTGCTGCTGGGCGGCACCTACGCGCTCATCGCCGTGGGGCTGACGCTGCAATACGGCGTGGCGCGCATCATGAACCTCGCCAACGGCGAGAACCTGGTGCTCGCCTGCTTCGTCGCGTTCTGGCTCTGGACCGCCCTCGCAATCAATCCGGTGCTGGCGATCCTGGTGATCGCGCCGGGCGCCTTCCTGCTCAACTGGCTGATCTATGCCTTTGCCCTGAGGCCGCTGGTCGATCGCGCCAAGAACCGCGGCCAGCTCGAGGTCGATTCCATCCTGGCCACATTCGGCCTTCTGTTCATCTTCCAGGGCGTCATGCAGCTCGGCTTCGGCGGCGGCTACTACAACTACAATTTCCTCAACGTCGCCGTGCCGATCCTCGGCGCCAACTACGGGCTGAACCGCGTGGTGGCGTTCCTCGCGGCGGCGGCGATCGCCGCGGCGCTCTGGCTCTTCCTCTACCGCACGCGCTACGGAACCGCGATCCGCGCGGTCGCCGTCGACCCGAACTCGGCGCGGCTGGTGGCCATCGACGTGCCCCGCGCCTCCGCGCTCGCCTTCGCTATCGGCGGAGCGCTGACGGCGGCGAGCGGCGCGCTCCTTTCGACCTTCTACACGTTCAACGCCTCGATGGGCGTCGCCTTCACGATGAAGGCGCTGATCATCATCATCATGGGCGGCGTCGGCGACGTGCGCGGCGCCGTGCTGGCCGCGCTGATCCTCGGCATCGCAGAGACGGCCGTGGCCACGCTGGTCGATCCCGGCCTGACGATCGCCGCGACCTACGCGCTGTTCATCCTGGTGTTGCTGTTCCGGCCGCAGGGCATCTTCGGGAGGCGCGCGGCATGACCGGATTGAACGCGAAGGAGATGCAGGTCGCCGCCGCCGGCGCCGTGGTTCTGGGGCTTCTCGCCCTGTTGCCGCTCGTCGACCAGGGCTACTACCTGTCGCTGGCGCTCAACATCGTGATGTATGCGGTGCTGTGCACGGCGTGGACGCTGTTCTCCGGCCCGACCCACTACATCTCCCTGGCGACGGCCGCCTTCTTCGGCGTCGGCACCTATGCGGTAGCGCTGGGCGTGGACATCCTGCCGCTGCCGGTCCTGATGCTGGTCGCGGCGATCGCCGGCGGCCTGCTCGCGGCGATCGTCGGCGTCGCGACGCTGCGGCTGTCGGGAATCTACTTCGTCATCTTCACGCTCGGGCTCGCCGAACTGGTGCGCCAGGTGGTCACCTGGCTGCAGACCAAGTTCGGCTCGGCGATCGGCCTCTACGTGCTGACCGATTACCGCGAGATGCACATCTACTGGATGCTGCTGGCGCTGGCCGCGGTCGTCTACGCGACCGGCTGGCTGATCGGCCGCTCGCGGCTCGGCTTCGCCATGCGCATCATCGGCAACGACGAGA
>JACZJD010000755.1 GCA_014860725.1 Aquamicrobium sp. | reverse complement strand
CGCCACGTCGCGCCGCCTCGGCGGCGGGGCCATACAGAACCCGGCTTACAGGCCGGCTGACGCTTTCATTTCAACGGGTTGGCGTGGAAAGGCGAGGGGATGATTCATCTCGCTCACACGCCGATTCAGCCTCTTCACGGGTCGATTCAACATAAGGCCGCAGCGGCCTTTCGGCGCGGTCCTAACGGTTCGTTAAGCTTAACGCAGGATAAATGCGGGTTGGCTGCCGCATCGCCCCTGTGCCGCCCCGACATGGTGGTTTGTGCGGGTTGCTCCCGTTGACGCCCATAGTGCCCCATGTTATCCCTTATCCATCATCGCAACCTCGTTCCAGTTCAGGGTGAAGCGTCACTGAAACCGGCGGCCGCGAACGCGCGCCGGAACGATGCTTCCTTGTCGGATTCGGGCGTTGCGCAGCGTGCGGAAAAGGCGGCTCAGGGCATGTTTCGGGACATGCAGACGGGCGCGGCGGCAAGGACGGCAGTATCGGGTCATGGACCGTTTTCTTTCCAGCGCCGTGAACAGGATCGACGCCAAGGGGCGCGTGTCGGTGCCTGCGCATTTCCGGGCGGTGGTGGCGAAGCGGGGCTATCAGGAACTCTATGCGCTGAAGGCGCTCGACCGGCCGGCGCTGGACGTCGGCGGGCTCGACCTGCTCGACCGCTACGAGGCGCGGATCGCCATGGAGGACCCGTTCCTGCAGACGGCGGACGACATGTCCTATTTCGTGCACGGCGACAGCGACTTCCTGAAGCTCGATCAGGACGGGCGCATCACGGTGACGGACTTCATCCGCGACCATACGGGCATCACGACGGAAGTGGCCTTCGTGGGGCGCGGCACCTTCTTCCAGATGTGGGAGCCGTCGCGGCTTGCCGCCTATGGCGCGCAGGTGCGGGAACGGCTGTTGAGATTGCGCCAAGGGGGACCCTCCTCGGGTACGACGACGGGCGCAACGGGCGGGGGCTCGGAATGATGGCGGGCCACGGCGAGGGGATCGCCGTTGGCGGACCGGCCCGCCACATTCCGGTCATGCTCGACGAGGTTCTGTCCGCACTCTCCCCCCGGGCGGGCGAGACCGTCATCGACGGCACCTTCGGCGCGGGCGGCTATACGCGCGCCATCCTCGAAACGGGGGCAAGCGTCGTCGCCATCGACCGCGACCCGGACGCCATCGCCGCCGGCCGCACGCTTCAGGCGCAGGCGGGCGGGCGGCTCAAGCTCGTCCACGGCCGGTTCTCCAGCCTCGACGCCGTCGCCGGCGGGCCGGTCGACGGCGTGGTGCTCGACATCGGGGTCTCCTCGATGCAGCTCGACGAGGCCGGGCGTGGCTTCTCCTTCCGCCATGACGGACCGCTCGACATGCGCATGGAGAGACAAGGGCCGAGCGCGGCCGACGTCGTCAACCGCTTCAAGGCCGGCGATCTCTCCCGCATCTTCGGCTTCTACGGCGAGGAGCGGCACGCCGGCCGCATCGCCCGCATGATCGAGAAGCGCCGCGCCGAGCGGCCGTTCGAGCGGACGCGCGATCTCGCCGAGGCCATCGAGGGCGTGCTCGGCCGCAAGCCCGGCGACAAGATCCATCCCGCGACGCGCGCCTTCCAGGGGCTGCGCATCTTCGTCAACGACGAGCTGGGCGAGCTGGCCCGCGCCCTCTTCGCCGCGGAGCGGGCTCTGAGGCCCGGCGGCCGGCTGGTCGTCGTCACCTTCCATTCGCTCGAGGACCGCATCGTCAAGCAGTTCATCGCCGACCGCGCCGGCCGCGCCTCGGGCTCGCGCCATCTGCCGGCGGCGATCGAGAAGGACGCCACCTTCGACAAGGCGGGCAAGGCGCTGGCGGCGAGCGCGGCCGAGGCCGAGGCGAACCCGCGCGCGCGCTCGGCCAAGC
>JACZJD010000754.1 GCA_014860725.1 Aquamicrobium sp. | reverse complement strand
CGGTTCCGGTCCTCGTGAAGAAGATGTCGAGCAGCACTTCCTGGCCGACATTGTCGTAGACGATCAGCGAGCGCTTGGCGGTGAACTCGGCGTTCGGATCGTTGGTCGAGGGCAGGCTCGCCGCGGGCACGACGGACGCCGTGTAGGGCAGGTTCGCCGCGTAGCTGGCGAGCGTGGTCGGCGACGCCTGGAGCTCGTTGGTGGGAATCCGGACGGGTTCGAGCCCGGCATAGCCGTTCGCCACCGGGCTCGGGATGCCGTTCTCGTAGCTGTAGCCCATCAGGTAGAAGCCTGCGGCGTTGACGAGGCGGCCCTCATTGTCCGGCACGAAGGAGCCGGCGCGGGTCAGGAACGGCTGGCCGTTGGTGTTCTGCACCACGAAGAAGCCGTTGCCCTTGATGGAGAGATCGGTTCCCGAGGTGGTGTATTGCGTGTTGCCGGCCTGCGAGATCGCGTAGCGGATGGTCGTGGCGACGCCGCCCGAGACGTAGTTGGTTCCGGCGTTGGGAATGACGAGCGAGGAGAACTCGACGCTCGCGCGCTTGTAGCCGTTGGTGCCGGAATTGGCGATGTTGTCGGCGACGGTGGCCAGGCGCGTGGACTGTGCCGCCATGCCCGAAACGCCGGTGCGCATCATTCCGTACAAGCTCATGTGGATATCTCCTCGAGATTCAGACCGCTCGGGTGAAGGCTATCCGCCGTGTCTTGCGTGAGGCTGTCTTGATCGAGCCGAAGCGAAACCGGTGGGCAGGCATCCGCGCATGTCCGGCCGGATGCGGTGGCCGCCATCAGGCGACCAGCCGGTAGCCGAGGAACCTCTTGGAATCGATCGGGTCGAAGCCGAGCCGCTCGCGCAGCTTGCGGCGCAGCTTGCTAATGTGGCTTTCGACGACGTTCTCCTCGACGTCTTCGTCGAAGATGCCGTAGATCGCGTTGAACACCTGGGTCTTGGTGACGCGGCGGCCGGCGTTGCTGGCCAGGAATTCGAGGATGCGGCGCTCGCGGCGGGGCAGCGGCAGCGGCGTGCCGTCGATCTCGGGGTCGCGGCCGTCCATGAAGATGCGCAGCGCGCCGAACTCGGAGAAGGGCTTCTCGTCCTGCGCCCGCCGGCTGATGGCGGAGATGCGCGCCAGGATCTCGCGGATGTGGACGGGCTTGCGCACCACGTCGTCGACGCCGGACTCGAAGAGCCTGAGCGTGTGCTCCAGCGAGGGCTGCTCGCTGAGCGCGATCACCGGCGCGGAGCTGCGGTCCCTGATGCGGCGCGGGCAGACGATGTCGCTCTTGCACTCGCCGATGAGGAAGGCGCGCACGGCCTTGAGGTCGTCTTCGGGAGCTGTGGAAACCCACTCGCCGAAATCGCTCGAGCCGAAGCCGGCGCTGGCGACGCCCTCGCGGCCGAAAAGCGAATGGTATCCGTCTTTTACGAGCTCGCGCTCGTCCACTATCACTATCATCGGCCCGCCCTCCGAATCAGTTGATCTGACTTGTGGATAAAGGGGTACTCGTAGGGGGGAATCTCCGACAACCACGAATTCTTGTGGCTGGTTTTTTGGGATTCCCGCGGAAGGCCCGCCGGCGGGGTGCGTACGGTGCCGTGCAATCAGGAGTGGCAGAAGGCGCGGGCCTGCGGCGTCCACTGGCCGAAGCCGGTGGCGGCCAGATTGGCGATCACCCGGCAGACATAGCGTTTCTGGGCCGGATCGTTGTCCGGCCCGGCGTGATAACGCGCCACCGCCATCGACCAGGTGCCGTGCCGCTGCTTCAGCCGGGCGAGAAACCGCGCCGCGTAGTCGACGTTCGCGCGCGGGTCGAGCATGTGGCCGAGCGTGGCGAATTGCGCGGAATGGTAGTGGTGGTTGATCTGCATGCAGCCGAGGTCGATCAGCTTGACGCCCCTGCTGCGCGCCTTGCGGAACTCGCTCTCGGCCTCGCGCGCCGAGCCGGCGAACACGGCCTTGCCCTCGATGTTGAGCGCGTAGGGATGGAGGCTGCCCTTGCGGCCGGTCTCGGCGAGGCCGACCGCGTAGAGGATACCGGCAGGAACGTCGTAGCGCTCGGCGGCCCGCAGGATCTCGGCCTCGCAGGCGTTCTGCCCGGCCGCTGCCGCGGCTGTGGCGAGGCCGGAGACGAAGCCAGATATGACGAGGCTAGATATAAAGGCCGCCAGCGCGCTCCGCAGCCGTTTCCGTGGCGTTGCGGCCCGTTGCGCGCTCGCCGCCCTCGCTGCCCTGTCCATTGCGACCTCTGGCGTTGTCGTCGGCGTGCTGCTGCCCCTGCAGGAAGGAATCCCGCCCGCCGCCGCCGCCCTGCTGCTGGGCCGCGCCGCCGCTCTGCGGCGCCTGCTGGATGGTCACCCTGTCGACGTCGTACCCGACCGCGCGCAACGCCTTCAGGATGGCGTCGCTGTCGTTGGCGAGCCGCTGGCGGGCGTCGTTGGACTCGACCCTGATTTCTATCTCAAGTTGCGAGCCGGTCGCCGTCAGCCGCGCCGTGACCATGCCGAGCTCGGCCGGATGGAGCTGGATGCGCAGCGTCGAGACGGTGCCCGGCGCCTGGCCGCGCTGGCCGGTGGC
>JACZJD010000753.1 GCA_014860725.1 Aquamicrobium sp. | reverse complement strand
GTCACCTGCTGCTCGACGGGCAACCACGGCCGCGGCGTCGCCTACGCGGCGCGGGCCCGCGGCCTGCGGGCGGTGGTGTGCATGTCGTCGCTGGTGCCGCAAGCCAAGGTCGACGGCATCCGCGCGCTCGGCGCCGAGGTGCGCATCGTCGGCCGCAGCCAGGACGACGCGCTCGCCGAGAGCCGCCGACTGGCGCGCGAGGAAAGCCTTGCGGAAATCTCACCCTTCGACGACCCGCTGGTCATCGCCGGCCAAGGCACGATCGGGCTGGAGCTGCTCGAGGACCGGCCGGACCTCGCAGCGATCTTGGTTCCGCTTTCCGGAGGCGGGCTCGCCGCTGGCGTGGCCCTCTCCGCCAAGGCGATCAAGCCGTCGATCAGGGTGATCGGTATCACCATGGACCGCGGCGCCGCCATGCACGAATCCGTGCGCGTCGGCAGGCCGGTGGAGGTCGAGGAGGTGCCGAGCCTTGCGGACTCGCTCGGCGGCGGCATCGGCCTCGACAACCGCCTCTCCTTCCCGCTATGCCGCGATCTTCTGGACGACTGCGTGCTGGTGACCGAGGAGGAGATCTACGACGCCATGCAGACGCTCTATTTCGAGGACCGCATGGTGGCCGAGGGCGCGGGCGTGGTCGGCATCGCCGCGGCCAGCGCCGGCAGGCTGCCCTCGTTCGGCGGACCGGTCGCCACCATCGTCACCGGTCGCAACGTGGACATGGCGGCCTTCACCGACGTCGTCGCCGGACGGCCAGTGACGCTCGGCGACATCCATCTGAAGGGACGCGCCTATGCCGCATGAGGTCAAGATCCTCACCGAGACCGATCTGCGCGGGCTGGTGAAACTCGGTCTGCCGGCAATCGAGGTGGTCGAGCGCGCCTTCGCCGCGCTTGCCTCGGGCAAGGTGGTCATGCCGCCGATCCTGTCGATGGCGATCCCCGAGGCGAACGGCGAGGTCGACGTGAAGACCGCCTACATCCCCGGCTTCGACGGCTTCGCCATCAAGGTCAGCCCCGGCTTCTTCGACAATCCGAAGATCGGCCTGCCGAGCCTCAACGGGCTGATGATCCTGTTTTCGGCGAAGACCGGCCTGGTCGAGGCGCTGCTGCTCGACAACGGCTACTTGACCGACGTGCGCACGGCCGCCGCCGGCGCGGTGGCGGCGCGCCATCTCGCCCCGTCCGTCGTCACCACCGCCGGCGTGATCGGCACCGGCGTCCAGGCGCGTCTGCAACTCCAGGCCGCGCACCTGGTTCGGCCGTTCGAGCGGGTGCTGGTCTGGGGGCGTGATGCCGCGAAGGCGGAGGCATGCGCCCGCGACCTCGCCGCCGCTCTGCCGGTGGTCGTCAGCGTCGAGCCGGATCCGGCGCGGCTGGTGGCGGCGAGCCAGCTCGTCGTGACGACGACGCCCGCCGAGCACCCCGTGCTTAGGGCGGAGTGGCTGCATCCCGGCCTGCACGTTACCGCCATGGGCTCCGACCAGGCGAGCAAGAACGAGATCGAGCCGGCCGCGCTCGCCGCCGCCGACCTCTACGTCTGCGACCGGGTGAGCCAGTGCGAGCTGCTCGGCGAACTGCGCAACGCGCTGGCGACAGGCGCATGGCAACGCGGCAC
>JACZJD010000752.1 GCA_014860725.1 Aquamicrobium sp. | reverse complement strand
GACGCCAAGGCCAGGGCGCTCGGCGTCGACCGCGCCGAATACGAGAAGGGACTGCTCCGTTACATCTCCATGCGCACCATGGTCGAGCCCGACGACATAGCCGCGGCGATCGCCTTCCTCGCCTCGCCGGGCGGCGCCCGGATCTCCGGCCAGATGCTCGGCGTCGACGGCAACATCGAGTGGGAAGAATAGGATGAATACCCAGACGAAAACTGCCGCCGCGCAGCCCGCCCAGGGCCACAACTCGCTTGCCGCCGCGCTCTCCGACGCCGTCGCCCGCTTCGTCGCGGCGAATCCCCAGAGCCGGGCCATGCACGAGCGGGCCAAGGCCGTCATGCCCGGCGGCAACACGCGCACGGTGCTCTATTATTCGCCGTTCCCGCTGACGATGACGACCGGCTGGGGCTGCCGCCTGAAGGACGCCGACGGCCACACCTATGTCGACTTCCTCGGCGAGTTCACTGCCGGCCTCTACGGCCATTCCGACCCGATCATCGCCGCAGCGATCGGCAAGGCGGTCGCCAACGGGCTCAACCTCGGCAGCCACGGGCCGAACGAGGCCGAGTTCGCCGAGCTGGTGAAGCAGCGCTTCCCGTCGATGGAGCTGATGCGCTTCACCAACTCCGGCACCGAGGCGAACATGCTGGCGCTGGCGCTCGCAAAGCATGCCACCGGACGGCCGAAAGTGTTGGTGTTCGATGGCGCCTATCACGGCGGCACGCTGACCTTCCCGGCCGCCAAGGTGCCGGTCAACATCCCGCACGACTACGTCTTCGCCCGCTACAACGATGTGGAGGTGACCCGCGACATCATCCTGCGCCACCGCAAAGAATTGGCCTGCGTCATCGTCGAGCCGATGATGGGCTCGGGCGGATGCATCCCCGGCGACAAGGCTTTCCTCGACATGCTGCGGGCCGAGACGAAGGACGCCGGTGCCGTGCTGATCTTCGACGAGGTCATGACCTCGCGGCTCGGCGCCGGCGGACGCCAGACGGTCCTCGGCATCCGGCCGGACCTCACCACGCTCGGCAAGTACATCGGCGGCGGCATGTCGTTCGGCGCCTTCGGCGGCCGCGCCGACCTGATGGCGCACTTCGATCCGGGCCGGCCGGGCAGCCTGCCGCATGCCGGCACCTTCAACAACAACGTGCTGACCATGGCCGCGGGCATCGCCGGCCTGAAGCACCGCTTCACGCCCGATGCCGCGCTGGCGCTCAACGCGCGCGGCGACGCGCTGCGCACGCGCCTCAACGCCATCTTTGCCGCGGCCGGCGTCTCGATCCGCGCCGCGGGCATCGGCTCGCTGATGAACATCCATCCCGTCGGCATCGAGCCGAAGCGGCCGGCCGACCTCGCGTCCGCCGACCAGCGCATGCGCGACCTGATCTTCTTCGACCTGCTCGAGGACGGCTTCTACATCGCGCGGCGCGGCCTGATGGCGCTCAGCCTCGCCATCGGCGACGAGGAGACCGAGGCGCTGGCCACGGCGGTGGAGAGGCGCGCGCCGCGCTGGAAGGCGCTGATGGGCGCGATGGACTGAAGACGTCGTGGGTTCAGGGGGTTAAATGCGTTTCGCCGTTGATACGGGTGGCACCTTCACCGATCTGGTCGTCGAGGACGACGACGGCGTCTGCCGGCTGTTCAAGGCCGCCACCACGCCGCACGATCCCGTCGCCGGCATGCTCGACGCGCTGTCGCTCGCTGCGGCCGCCGAGGAAAAGCCGCTCGCCGACTTCCTCGCCCGCGGCACCTCACTGCTGCACGGTACGACCCACGCCATCAACGCCATCATCACCGGCCGTACGGCGAAGACCGCGTTCGTCACCACGGCCGGCCATGGCGACATGCTCGTGCTGCGCGAGGGCGGCCGCGCCGAGACCTTCAACTTTACCCATCCTTTCCCCGAGCCCTACATCCCCAAGAGCCTGATCTTCGAGGTTCCCGAGCGGGTCATGGCCGACGGGTCGGTGCGCCGGGCGCTCGACGAGATGGCGGTGCTGGGCGTGATCGAGGCGCTACGCGCCGCGGGCGTCGAGGCGGTCGCCGTCGCGCTTCTGTGGTCGATCGTCAATCCCGCGCACGAACTGCGCATCGGCGAGCTTCTCGCGAAGCACCTGCCGGACATCCCGTTCACGCTTTCCCACCAGCTCAACCCGGCGATCCGCGAGTTCCGCCGGGCTTCCTCTGCGGCCGTCGACGCTTCGCTGAAGCCGATGATGGGCCGTTACATGCGCGATCTCGAGAGCCGGCTGCGGCAGGCGGGATTCGGCGGCCGCGTGCTCATCGTGACCTCCCAGGCCGGCGTCATCGACGCCGCCGACGCAGCACAGGCCCCGATCCACATCGTCAACTCGGGCCCGTCCATGGCGCCGATCGCCGGCCGCTATTACGCCGCCGTCGACAGTGCCGCAGAGGACGCCATCATCGCCGACACGGGCGGCACCACCTACGACGTCTCGATCGTGCGCAAGGGCACGATTCCGACGACGCGCGAGACGTGGATCGGTCCGCGCTACCGCGGCATCATGCTCGGCTTTCCCTGGGTCGACGTCAAAAGCGTCGGCGCCGGCGCGGTTCCCGGTCCCGCCGCCTACGGGCGCGGCGGCACGCGCGCCACCGTCACCGACGCCGCCGTCACCCTCGGCCATGTCGATCCGGCCTACTTCCTCGGCGGCGCCATGAAGCTCGATCCGGAACTGGCACGGCAGGCGGTCGAGCGCGACGTCGCGGCACCCGGCGGCCTGTCGCTCGCCGAAGCCGCCAACGCCGTCATCACCATCGCCACCGAGAACATGGTCCAGGCGATCCTCGACATCACGGTCAAGCAAGGAATCGACCCGCGCGACGCCGTCCTGATCGGCGGCGGCGGCGCGGCCGGCCTGAATTCCGTGCGCATTGCCCGGCGGCTCGGCTGCCGTACGCTCATCATCCCGGAGACGGGCCCGGCGCTTTCGGCGGCCGGTGCGCTGATGTCGGAGCTGAAGGCCGAGTATCACGTGGCGCTGGTGGCCCACACCGACGGCTTCGACCATGCCGCCGTCGATGCGGCTCTCGCCGGTCTCGCCGCGAAGGCGCGGCAGTTCGCCGAAGGAGCCGGGGCAGGGGCGCTGGAGACGCGCATCTCCTTCAAGGCCGACGCGCGCTACGCGACCGAGGTGTGGGAAATAGAGGTGCCGCTGCGCGGTGGTGCGATCGCCAACGCCTACGACCTCGCCGCCTTTGTCGAAGAC
>JACZJD010000751.1 GCA_014860725.1 Aquamicrobium sp. | reverse complement strand
GCCGAGCGCGACATCGCGCATCGTCGGCTGCGGGGCGGCCGCTTTCGTGCCCGCCGCCTCGACGGCGCCCAGCCGGTCGACGATCTTCAGCAGCGTGTCGTGGATGGCCTCGAAGGTCTTGGCGTTGCGGTCGTCGGATTTGCGGGTCAGCGCCTCGAGCGACTTCAGGTCGTCGGCGAGGCCGGCGACGAGGGCGCTCTCGGCGGCCGGGCCGGAAAAGCTGCGCACGGCCTCCTCGGCGGCGCGGCGGGCGGCCTCCAGCACGTCCTTGCGCGATTCGGCGATCGACTGCTCGATCTTGTCGAGCCGCGGCCGGATGTCCTCGCCCGCGTCCTGCGCCGCCGCGGGGCGGGAGATGTGCTCGGCAAGGCCGGCGATCTGCGATTCGAGGCTGCGGATGAGATCGGTATCGACGGCCGGCGCGGCGACCGAGGCTTCGATGCGGTGCGAGATGGTGTCGAGCCGCTTTTCGAGATCGCGGATGGCGCGGTCGTCGGCCTGCGGCGCGGCGGCCTGCCGCTCGAAGCGGGCGGCGAGCTCGGCGAAGCGCGCATCCATCGCGGCGATGAACTCTCCGTCGTGGCCGGGTCCGGCCTGCTCCGACCGCAGGCGGGCCGCGACGTCGTCCAGCCGGTTCTCGAGGTCGTGGAACAGGGCGCGGCCCTGCGCCAGCGCGTCCTCGTGGCGCTGCTCCAGAAGGTTGGACATCGAGGCGAGCCGGTTCTCCAGCCCGGCGAAAACCGCGTCGAGATTGGGCAGCGCCGGCGCGTGGTCGAAGCGCTCGGCGATGGCCCCGATCTGGCCGGCAAGGCGCTCGACGGCGCGCTCCGGCACGTCGACGCGGCGGGCGAGGTCCTCGACGCGCTCCGAGAGCGCGGCGAGCTGGTCGGTCAGGTCGCGCGCCGGGTTCTCCAGCGCCACCTCGCCGATCTGGCGGGCGAGCGAGGAGATGCGGGCCTCGATGCGCTCGAACGGCTCGGGATCGAACGCCGCGCGCGGCGCGGCCGAGGAAGCGGCGACGGCACGCGACAGCTCGTCGAGGCGCTCGCTGATGATGTCGAGCATCTCGGCGCCCATCGCCGGGCCCGGACGCTCCTGCTCGCGGGAGAAGCGGTCGACGGCGGCCTGCAGCACCTTCATCTTGTCTTCGAGCGAGCGCAGCGCGCCAGAGGTCGGTAATGCGCTGACCGCGCCGCCGATCTCCTCGATTCGGGCGGCGAGCGCCTTCAGCGCCGGGTCCGTGCCGCCGCGCGGTGCGGCGGCGAGCGTGCCGGCCATGTCGCTGAAGCGGCGGTCGAGATCGCCCCAGCGCCGGTCGAAGGAACGCACGGTCTCCTCCCGCGCGAGCTGCCCGAGCGCGCGCTTCATCTCTTCCATCTCCAGCCGCAGCATCTGCGCCTGGCGGTCGTCGCTCTCCTCGGAGAGCCGGTGGATCATCGAGGACAGGCGCTCGAACTCGGCGCCGAGCTCCGCGGCCTCGCCGCGCGGGGCCGAGCTCGCCAGCGCGCGCTCGATCTCGCCGCGCTGCGCGGCGAACTCGCGGCGCAGGCCGGCGTTCATCTGCTGGCGCAGTTCCTCGCGCAGCGCCTGCATCTCGCCGGCGATGGCCGAATGCGGCTGCGCGGCCGCCCCGCGCTCGGAACGGCGGGAAGCCTCATGAAAACGATCCTCGGCGAGCGGCCTGCGCGCGCGGCGCTCGAAGGCCGCCTCGCGGTCGACGTCGCCGGATGCGCGGCCCAGCCGGTTCTCCAGCTCGTCGAGCGTGCTGTCGAGGTCGTCGAGCGAGGTGCCGGCCCGGCGCCTGCGGCCCGCATTCACCGACTCGAGATAGGATCGTCTGTCGCGCATGGAAACGTCCGTTGCCGCCTTGCTGGCCGGGATGATCCCGGCGCATCTCGCCTGGTGCCGCGGGCTTTCCCGGATGTATCGCCGCCTTGCCGGGCGCGCTACGGGCGGGATTGCATTCCGCGGGTGGAGGAACCGTGAGCCAACAACGGACAGGATAGCCACGGGACACCGACCAGCGCACATTTCCCCAAACGTGGTAAACAACCCGTTAACCAAGATTACCCGTTTGATTTTGCCGGCCTTCTCCGCGGCCTCCCCGGGGCGCTTTCCCCTGCGACGGTTTTCGCACTTGCAGCATGGCGGCGATGAAGCTATATGCGCGCCCAATCGACGGGCCGCGATGCGGTCTGTCTGCTCTTCTACAGGACTTGGTTCGGTTGCCTTTCGCCCCAAGGGCATCCACTGCGCGCTCCCGCTGTCGCCGGAACGCAAATGGGGAAACGTAAGATGATGAACATGATGACGACCGGCGCGAGCACGGTCATTGCCGATGATCTTTCGGACGGTTACACCCGCATCGGCGATGTGGCGCGGCAGTTCGGCGTGACGCTGCGCGCGCTGCGCTTCTACGAGGACAAGGGGCTGCTTTCGCCCCGGCGCGAGGGAAACACGCGCCTTTACGCCCGCAAGGACATCACGCGGCTGAAGCTCATCCTGCTCGGCCGCAAGGCCGGCTTCTCGCTGCGCGAGGTCAAGCAGATCATGGACCTCTACGATCCTGCGAGCGGCAACGGCCGCCAGTTCCGGACGCTGATCGAGAAGTCGGAACGCCAGCTCGTCAAGCTCGAGAAGCAGCGCGCGGTGATCGACGAGGCGATCGGCGAGCTGAAGGAAGCCATGGCCGGCTGGCGCGCGGCACTCGCCGCCCGCCAGCAGCCGGCGGCCGCCACCGCCTGAGAGGTTCTTTCCTCCATCGACAAAAGAAGGGGCGTGCCTGCGGCGCGCCCCTTCGTCGTTTGCGAGGGGACGGAGGAGGAGTCGACTTTGCGAATCGTCGCCCCCTGGGGGACTCCCGCAGCCGTCGATACGCCCCGCATGCGGCGGCGCGGCACCCTTTCCAGCGACGAACCGGAACGACGAAAATCGCCTGCCCGGCATCCCTGCGACAGAAATTGACGTTTACGCAAACGTCAATTGTTGGTATGGTCGCTGTAAGATTGTCTCCGGCCGGTCGCGCGAAGCCTCCGGGCGGAGTTCTGCACGCATCCGGAGGATCTTTCATGACCACCTACAAGGCGCCCGTCGCGGACACGCTGTTCCTTCTCAACGAGGTGCTCGGCTACGAGCGCCACTCGAACCTGCCCGGTTTCGCCGACGCCGCGCCCGACGTTCTGGAGGCCATCCTCGAGGAGGCGGCGAAGCTCGCCGAGAACGTCGTCCATCCGCTCAACCGCGTCGGCGACCAGCTCGGATGCGTGCGCCACGACGACGGCTCGGTGACGACGCCCAAGGGCTTCAAGGCCGCCTACGACCAGTACCGCGAGGGCGGCTGGATGTCGCTCGCCATTCCCGCCGAGTTCGGCGGCCAGGGCCTGCCCTACACGGTGCATTCCGCGGTCGGCGAATACTTCTCCTCCGCCAACATGGCGCTGATGATGTATCCCGGCCTGACGCAGGGCGCCATCGCCGCCATCCTCGAGCACGGCTCGGAGGAACAGAAGCGCACCTTCGTGCCGAAGATGGTCGAGGGCGTGTGGACCGGCACCATGAACCTGACCGAGCCGCATTGCGGCACCGATCTCGGCCTGCTGCGCTCGAAGGCGGTTCCGGCCGGCGACGGCAGCTACAGGATTTCCGGCCAGAAGATCTTCATCTCGGCCGGCGAGCACGACATGAGCGAGAACATCATCCATCTGGTGCTCGCCCGCATCGAGGGCGCGCCGGAGGGCGTCAAGGGCATCTCGCTGTTCATCGTGCCGAAGTTCGTGCTCGACGCCGACGGCAATCCCGGCAAGCGGAACGGCGTCACCTGCGGCTCCATCGAGGAGAAGATGGGCATCCACGGTAACTCGACCTGCGTCATGAACTATGACGACGCCACCGGCTACCTGATCGGCGAGGAGAACGGCGGTCTCAAGGCGATGTTCGTGATGATGAACGAGGCCCGCCTCGGCGTCGGCCTGCAGGGCCTGTCGATCAGCGAGGTCGCCTACCAGAACGCCGTCGCCTACGCCAGGGAGCGCATCCAG
>JACZJD010000750.1 GCA_014860725.1 Aquamicrobium sp. | reverse complement strand
CTCCAGCGCGTTGGCGGCGCCGGGATTGAGGAAGCCGACGATGTAGGAGCCGTCGGCGCGGTTGAGCGGCAGGCCGTCCTGCAGCATCAGGATGCCGCGCTCGACCGGGTTCTGCTGCAGGCCGGAGCCGCGGATCTGGATGCGCGGCTGGTCGTTGGCGCCGAAGAAGTCCTGCACGACGACGCCGGGCACCGTCGCGAGCGCACGCGAAGCGGTGAGGTTCGCGGTCCGGGCAAGCTCGTCGCGCTCGACCAGCGCGACGCCGCCGGGAAGCACGGAAAGGCGCTCGCTGAGCGTCGAGCCCTCGACCGCCGCGTCGGCCGAGACGTCGATCGTGTCGAGGACGATGACCGAGCCGGGCGAGGCCGACTGCGCCAGCGCCTGATGGCTCGCGCCGACGAGGAGAAGCGCCGCCGCGCCGGCAACGATGCCGCGCCGCGGCACCCGGCGGTCCCCGGCAATCCCTTGCGATTTCACCTGCATGTCATGCCCCCGTCCGCTGCCTCCGCCGGCCGCTCCGATACAGACCGGCGATAAGTGGAATTTAAGATGCAAGTTCTCTCATCATAGTGGACTATAATTGTCAACATTATCTCCGGGGCTGGGCGATTGCGCCGCACCGCATCTTCGGCTAGGTGCGGCATATGAGCCTCGAATCCGTCCGCGCCTTCTTCGCTGAAAACGCTCCCGACATCGAAATCCTGGTCACCGACGACAGCACGGCGACCGTGGATCTGGCCGCCGCCGTGCACGGGGTCGAGCCGGCGCAGATCGCCAAGACCATCTGTGTGCGGGCCGGGGAGCGGGTCGTCCTCGTGGTCGCGGCCGGCACGGCGCGGCTCGACAACCGCAAGTTCAAGGACACGTTCGCGGCCAAGCCGCGCATGCTCGGCGCCGAGGAGGTGCTGGCGATCACCAGCCATCCGGTCGGCGGCGTGTGCCCGTTCGGCCTGCCCGGCCCGGTGCCGGTCTATTGCGACGTGTCGCTGAAGCGGTTCACGGAGGTGGTGCCGGCGGCGGGCGCCATCAACGCGGCGCTGCGGATCACGCCGGAGCGGCTGGCGGCGCTGACCGCGGCCGAATGGGTGGACGTCTGCCAGTAGGCGGCCTTCACGGCCGGCCCTATTGCGCGGCCAGCGCCTTCTCGATCTCGGGCATCAGCGTCGTCGTCACGTTTCGCGGGTCGAACGGGCCGACATGCTTCCACGCGATGGTGCCGTCCTTGCCGACGAGGAAGGTCTCCGGGATGCCGTAGACGCCCCATTCGATGGCGGCGCGGCCGGACGGGTCGACGCCGAGCGCGGTATAGGGGTTGCCGAGCTCGCCGAGGAAGCGGCGGGCGTTGTCCGGCTTGTCCTTGTAGTTGAGGCCGACGATCTCGACGCGGCCGTCCCTGGCCAGATCCATCAGCACCGGGTGCTCCTGGCGGCAGGGCACGCACCACGACGCCCAGACATTGACCAGCGTGACCTTGCCGGCAAGCTGCGACGGCTCGAAGCCCGGCCGGTCGACGCCTTCGAGCGGCGGCAGCGGCGTGTCGGGCGCGGGCTGGCCGATCAGCGCCGACGGCACGGTGGACGTGTCGCGGCCGGAAAGAAGCTGGGCGAGGAACACGCCCGCCAGCGCCATGAAGACGAGAAGCGGCAGGATCGCCAGCCAGCGCCGCGGCTCGGGCGTGGCGGCCTCGCGCTCGTCCTGCGCGCTCATTTGCCCGGCCCTGTCGCATCGGAGCGGGGGCGCACGCCGGCGGCCTCAAGCGCCGCCATCTCGCGGCGCCGGGCGCGCTGGTCGGCCAGAATCCACCATGCCAGCGCGGCGAGGACCAAGGCCGAGATGCCGTAGGCGGCCACGACGTAGAGGAGATGGGGATTCATCGGCCCGTCTCCCCCGCCTCTTTGACATCGGCGGCGCGCGCGGCCATGCGGCGCATGGCGGAGACGCGGCGGCGCAGGATCTCCGTGCGCATCGCCATCAGGTGCAGCGTCACGAACAGCAGCGTGAAGCCGGCGGCGCAGGTGAGAAGCGGCCACAGCATGGTCGGATGGATGGTCGGCCCGTCGAGGCGGATGACCGAGGCCGGCTGATGCAGCGTGTTCCACCAGTCGACCGAGAACTTGATGATCGGGATGTTGACGAAGCCGACCAGCGTCACGACGGCCGCGGCCTTCGCCGCCTTGCCGGGATCGTCGAGCGCGCGGGTGAGCGCGATCAGGCCGAGATACATCAGGAACAGCACGAAGACGGAGGTCAGCCGTGCGTCCCACACCCACCAGGTGCCCCACATCGGCTTGCCCCAGATCGAGCCGGTGACGAGCGAAAGCAGCGTGAAGATGGCACCGATCGGAGCGGCCGCCTTGACCGAGACGTCGGCCAGCGGATGGCGCCACACCAGCGTGCCGAGCGAGGACATCGCCATGATCGAGTAGCACATCATGGCCAGCCACGCGAAGGGCACGTGGATGTACATGATGCGCACGGTCATGCCCTGCTGGTAGTCCTCGGGCGCGGCGAAGGCCAGCCACAGACCGAGCGCCAGCACCAGCGCCGACAGGGCGGCGAGCCACGGCACCAGCCTGTCCGCCAGCGCGATGAAGCGGGTCGGGTTGGCGAGGTCTGTCCAGCGTGCGGGGCGTACGGCTGCGGTGTCGCTCATGGCTGCCTACATAGATCGGGTCGCTTGCATTCGCAATTCTGCGCTCTTGTCGCAGCTTTTTCGCCGCCGCGACATGATGCCGATCAATCGAGGCCGAATTTCAGCGCCAGCGCCGCGGCCAGCGGCCCGACCACGGCGAAGCCGAGGGTGAGCGCGCACAGGATCAGGAACGGCGGCAGGAACGGGTTGGGGTCGGCGACCGCGCCGTAGGCGGCCGAGACGCCGAAGATCAGCACCGGAATGGCGAGCGGCAGGATCAGCACCGAGACCAGCAGCCCGCCGCGCGGCAGCGACACGGCCACCGCCGCACCCACCGCGCCGACGAAGGCGATGGCCGGCGTGCCGACGAGAAGGGTGAGCGTGGTCGCGGCGATGCCCACCGGCTCCATGTTCATGAACAGGCCGAGCAGCGGCGAGGCGATCACCAGCGGCAGCACCGAGGCCGTCCAGTGGGCGAGGCACTTGACCGCGACGGTGAGCGCCAGCATGTGGCGCGTGTCGGCGAGCACCATCAGGTCGAGCGCGCCGTCCTCGCGGTCGGCCTGGAACAGCCGGTCGAGGCCGAGCAGCGAGGCGAGCAGCGCCCCGATCCACAGGATGGCCGGGCCGATGCGGGCGAGGAGGTTGAGGTCCGGCCCGACGCCGAACGGCACCACGGCGACGACGGCGAGGAAGAACAGCACGCCGACCAGCGCGCCGCCGCCGGCGCGGATGCCCAGCCGCATGTCGCGGACGAAGAGGGAGAGCATCAGGCCACGCTCCCCGTCTGCCGGTCGCCCAGCCGGAGGCTCTTGACGCCCTCCAGCCCGAGCGGGATGTGGGTGGCGGCGACGATGATGCCGCCGTCTTCCAGATGGGCGCGCATCAGGGCGGCGAACTGGCGTTCGGAGGCGGCGTCGAGGCCGGCGGTCGGCTCGTCGAGCAGCCAGACCGGGCGGTAGCTGACGAGGAGCTTGGCGATGGAGATGCGCCGCTTCTGGCCGGTGGAGAGGTAGCCGAACGGCAGGCCCGCCACCTGCGGCAGGCCGACCAGGTCGAGCGCCTCGTCGATGGCGAGGTGCGGCGCGCCGCAGAACTCCTGCCAGAAGCGCAGGTTCTCCTCCACGGTCAGCGCCGTCTTCATCGCGTTCTGGTGGCCGAGATAGTGGCACGCGGCCTGTGGGGTGGGCCATTCCTCGCCGCCGTCCTCGACGCGAATCGTCCCGCCGGCGGCCGGCAGCAGCCCGGCGACGACCCGCAGCAGCGTCGACTTGCCGGAGCCGTTCGGCCCGGTGACGACGAGGCCCTCGCCGTCGCCCAGATCGAAGGAAACGCCGGAAACGACCGGCTCGCCGCCGCGTTCGGCGCCAAGGTTGTCGGCGATCAGCCGCATGGATGCCCCGCTTTCATTTCGCGTGCGGGCGATCCGCGCGGAAGCGGCAAAATCACCCAAACTCTCTCTGGAACTATTCTACGAACTTCTTTATATGCGGGGCAACCGTGCCAGCGGTCGGCACGGGAACCAATTTGCGCCGAACCAGCGCGAGCGCCGCCTTGAACGGCTGCACGCGGGGGGACGGACAGCGGAAATGACCGTACCCGCACCTTTGCGCGTGATGAGCATGCACTGGCGTCCGTTACCCCATCGGCAACCGAACGTTAGGGATCGCACGTGTCAAATTCTCTCGACAGCTTTCAGTGCCGCCGGACGCTCACCGTGGGCGACGCGGAATACACCTATTTCGATCTGCGCGAGGCCGAGAAGAACGGCCTCTCCGGCGTTTCCCGGCTCCCCTTCTCGATGAAGGTGCTGCTTGAGAACCTGCTGCGCAACGAGGACGGCCGCTCCGTCACCAAGGAAGCCATCGCCGCCGTCGCCGCCTGGCTGACCGACCGGGGCTCGGCCGGCGTCGAGATCGCCTATCG
>JACZJD010000112.1 GCA_014860725.1 Aquamicrobium sp. | reverse complement strand
TTCGTGGCGCAGCTCGGCGGCGCGGCGAAGGTCGAGAACGCCGGCGGCACGACGGTCACGGTCACGTTCCCGACGGCGTGACCGTTGGCGGCGGGCGGCTCGGCCCGCGGAACCGCCGGCATGCCGGCAGGTTAGGGCGATGGAGGATCACATGCTGGATTTCGAACACGCCAGGCAGCACATGGTCGACGCCCATCTGGTGCGCCGCGGGGTGAAGGACCGGCGGGTGCTCGACGCGATGCGGCGCGTCCCGCGCGAGAAATTCGTCGACGAAGGCTTCGAGGAGTTCGCCTACGAGGATTCGCCGCTGCCGATTGCCGAAGGCCAGACGATCTCGCAGCCCTTCATCGTCGCCTACATGCTGGAGGCGGCGGAGATCGAGCCGACCGACCGCGTGCTGGAGGTCGGCACCGGCTCGGGCTATGCGGCGGCGGTCATGGGCCGGCTCGCCGCGCAGGTCTTCACCATCGAGCGCCACGCCGCGCTGGGCGAAAGGGCGAGGGAGCGGCTCGAGGCGCTCGGGGTCTCCAATGTCGAGGTGCGCGTCGGCGACGGCAGCAAGGGCTGGCCCGAGCGGGCGCCCTTCGACGCCATCGTGGTCGCCGCCGGCGGCCCGGCCGCGCCGATGGCGCTCAAGGACCAGCTCGACATCGGCGGCCGGCTGGTCATGCCGATCGGCGCGGAGGCGCGGTCGCAGCGCCTCGTCCGCATCACGCGGGTCGCGGCCAACCGGTTCGACGAGGAGGATCTGGGCGGCGTCATGTTCGTGCCGCTGATCGGCGAGCAGGGATGGGCCGACCCCTCCGCGCAGGCCGCCACGGCCCATGCCCGCAAGACGCTGCCCGACCTGATCGCCGACGCGGCGGAGGAACTGCCGGACTTGGACGACCCGGCGTTCGGCGCCGCCTTCGACCGCTTCGGCGACCGCCGCGTGGTGCTGCTGGGCGAGGCGAGCCACGGCACGTCGGAGTTCTACCGCGCGCGGGCCGCGATCACCCGCAGGCTGATCGAGAAGCATGGCTTCACCATCGTCGCGGTCGAGGCCGACTGGCCCGATGCGGCGTCGGTCGACCGCTTCGTCCGCGGCACGCCCGCACGCCCGGGCGAGCCGCCGCCCTTCCGGCGCTTTCCGGCATGGATGTGGCGCAACACCGACATGGACGCCTTCCTGCGCTGGCTGCGGGCGCACAACGAGGGGCAGCCGCCAGAGCGGCAGGCCGGCTTCTACGGCCTCGACATCTACAACATGAGCGACGCCATCGCCGCGGTCCTCGCCTATCTCGACAGGGTCGATCCGCAGGCCGCCGCCGTGGCGCGCGAGCGCTACGGCTGCCTCACCCCATGGCAGAACGAGCCGGCGACCTACGGCCGCGCGGTGCTGACCTCGGGCTACCGCGAATGCGAGGAGGCGGTGGTGCGGCAGTGCCGGGACCTCCTCGAAAAGCGGCTCTCCTATGCCGTCGACGGCGACGGGGCGTTTCTGGACGCGGTGCAGAGCGCGCGGCTGATCGCGGCGGCGGAGAAATACTATCGCATCATGTATTACGGCGGCGCGGAGAGCTGGAACCTGCGCGACCGGCACATGTTCGAGACGCTGGAGCATCTGCTCGAGGCGAAAGGTCCCGACGCCAGGGCTGTCGTGTGGGCGCACAACTCGCACATCGGCGACGCCCGGCAGACCGAGATGGGGAAGCTCCGCAAGGAGCTCAACATCGGCCAGCTCTGCCGCGAACGGTTCGGCTGCGATGCGGCGCTGATCGGCTTCGGCACGCATGACGGCACGGTCGCCGCGGCGACCGACTGGGAGGGCGCGATGGAGGTCAAGGCCGTGCGCCCCTCGCTCGACGACAGCGTCGAGCGGTGCTTCCACCTGTCGCGCAGGCCGCATGCCTTGGTCGATTTCGGCCGCAACCGGACGGTGGCCGAAGCGCTCGCCGCCCCCCGCCTCGAACGCTTCATCGGCGTCATCTACCGCCCGGAGAGCGAACGCCTCAGCCACTATGCCGAAGCCTCGCTTTCCGCGCAGTTCGACGCCTATGTCTGGTTCGACAGGACCAGTGCGGTAACGCCGCTGCCGACCGTCGAGGAGGGCGGCCACGTGCCGGACACCTTCCCGTTCGGGCTGTAGGCCGCGGGATGCCGGGGAAATGGATCGCTTTGCGGTCCGCCGCGTTTCCTCCTATCCAGAATGCGGAGGACACGATGAACGTCGCCAATCTTCAGATCGAGGGCCTCATGATGGCCGTGGCTTCGCTTACCAACGCGCTTGTCCGGAAGGGCGTTCTCTCGGTGGACGAGGTCGACCTCGCGCTTGCGAAGGCCGAGGCCGCGATGACCGGGGAGGACCGCCTGCAGGAAGACCTGCCGCCCGCCAACCGCGACGCGGTATGCTTTCCGATCCGGGTCCTGCGGCTCGCCAACGGCTCGTCCGACGAAACCGACATCTGCGCCTTCTCGGAGCTGGCGCGGATGGTCGGCCAGACCAAGCACGCCTACAACGACCAGCGATAGGCGGTCACGGCTCGACGAAGCCGCCGATCTCGACATCGATGTCGCCCGGCGTGATGGCGGCATCCGGAAAGACGAAGGCGCCGCGGCGGACCGCGTGGCCGGCGACGTAATCGAACTCGATCTGCCTGCCCGCGTCGCCCTCCGGCGCATCCCTGCGGGCCGCGTGAACCGTGACGGCCGACGCCGCCGCGTCGCCGCTGTTGGCGACCGCGATCCTGACGACGGTGCCGCCCGCGGCCCGCTCGATCCCCTCGATGGCGACCGAAAGGTCCGGCGTCGGCGCGTCCTCTGACACGGCCCGGTAGAACAGGAAGGCGATCAGGGCGACGACGAGGGCGCAGGACAGCGCACCGGCGATCCATTCGACGGCCGGTCTGGCGGGCTGCGGTTGCCGTCTCCGGGTGCGTTCCTTCGCCATGGCGCGCCTACAGGATCAGCCGCGCGGCGGCCGCGCCGATGGCGGAGGGGAAGGCCAGCACCACCGTCGCCATGACGACGCCGTCCGCGTCGAGGCCGTCGGTGCGGGCGAAGAGCCACAGCAGGTAGAGGCTGATCGCCAGCGCGATGGCGTAGCCGGGAAGGGTGAGGCGGACGAAGGCGCTCCACCACGGCTCGTCCGGCGACACCTCCGTGCCGCCCGCGAAGCCGAGGGCGAAGACGAAGCCGTGCATCAGGGCGAGCGACAGCGCCATCAGCGCCAGGGCGTGCCATTCCGTCATCTGGTAGGAGATCAGCATCATCTCCTCGGTCGGTGCGACGTTGAACCCGAGGAAGAGCGCGCCGACCGCCATCAGGAACAGCTCGCTGCCGTAGCGCTCCTCCCCTTCCTCGACCTCTTCTTCCGCGGATGCCTCGCCGAACTGGCTCTTGGCGAGCAGGGCGCCGATGGCCGCCGGCACCATCTGGATCGCGATCTTGCCGATCCATTCCTCGGGCGGGGTGTCGTGCGTGATCGTGCCGAAGAGGAAAAGCAGCGCCATGCAGACGATCGCGGCGATGCCGAGCGCGATCAGGCTGTCGAGCACGTCGTCGCGCCACCCGCGCGTGCGCTCGAAGCCGATGTGGCGGGAAAGGAGCACCAGAAGCGGCAGCGCGCTGAGGACGAGCGCCAAGAGGCGCGCGCGGTCGAGATAGAAGCCGAGCCACCACAGCTCCATCGTCATCAGCATCGGCAGGGAGAAGATCAGCGCGCCGCCCGCCGCGCGCCCGAAATCGCGCGCGGCGCGTGAGGCTCCGGACCGGGATGGATGCGTTCTCGCCGCCAAGGATCGACCTCCGTTGCCAGCCAACAACCGGCGAACGCGCCCCGAGGTTCCGCGGCGGGAAAGCGATCCGGCGCCGGGGAACGCGAGGCATTTGCCCGCCGGCGGAACAAAAGCCGGAAGAGCCGGTTCGGATGCCGCGATCATCGCATGCAATCGACCATCGAGAAAGGAAATGCCTGCCATGGCCACCAAGGAAAAGACGCTGGAAACCCTCTTCCACGAGACGCTGAAGGACATCTACTACGCCGAGAGGAAGATCCTGAAGGCGCTGCCGAAGATGAAGCGCGCGGCGCAGTCGGAGGAGCTGAAATCCGCATTCGAGATGCATCGCGAGCAGACGGAGGGCCATGTCGAGCGCCTGCAGCAGGTGTTCGACATCATCGGCAAGCCGGCGCGCGGCAAGACCTGCGACGCCATCGAAGGCATCGTCGCCGAGGGCGAGGAGATCATCGACGAGTTCAAGGGCACCCCCGCGCTCGACGCCGGCCTGATTTCGGCCGCGCAGGCGGTCGAGCACTACGAGATCACCCGCTACGGCACGCTGAAGCGCTGGGCGACCGAGCTCGGCCTGAACGATGCCGCCCGCCTGCTCGACGCGACGCTGAAGGAGGAGGCGAAGACCGACGAGGACCTGACCCGGCTCGCCGACGCCTTCGCCAACGACAGGGCTAAGGCCCGCAGGGCGGCCTGAGCCTGCGGCGGCCCGGGAAGCGCTTCCCGGGCCGCTTCGCCTTGCAGGAGGACCAGCCGGATGCGTCCGCCGCCATTCCCCGACGCCGGACACCGCCGCCGACACGGTCGGGCGGTAGCGGAGGCCGCAGCGTGTCGACCGCCGAAGTGGAAGCCTCCTCGCTGACCGAGCTTGCCGAGCGCGAAGCCGAGTGCACGCGCTGCCCGCTTTACCGGAATGCGACGCAGGTCGTGCCGGGCGAGGGCCACCGGCAGGCGCGCATGATGGTGGTGGGCGAGCAGCCGGGCGACCGCGAGGACCTCGCCGGCCGGCCCTTCGTCGGCCCCGCTGGAAAGCTCTTCGACGCCGCCCTGGCCGAGGCGGAAATCCCCCGCGCCGCTGTCTTCGTCACCAATGCCGTCAAGCATTTCAAGTTCGAGCAGCGCGGCAAGCGGCGGCTGCACGCCCGGCCCAATGCCGGCGAGATCGAGCGCTGCAAATGGTGGCTGCGGCAGGAGCGCAAGCTGGTGGCGCCCGCCGTGCTGGTGGCGATGGGCGCGACGGCGGTGCGCAGCCTGCTCGGGCGCGCCGTTTCGGTCTCGTCGCTGCGGGGCGAGGTCACGCGGCTGGAGGACGGCACGCCGATGATCGCCACCATTCATCCCTCCTACCTCTTGCGCATCCGCGAGCCGGAGGCGCGGGAGAAGGAGCGCGCGGGCTTCGTCGCCGACCTCAGGCGGGGCTGGGAGCTGGCGGGCTGACCTCGTCCCCGACATGCGGCCGCACCGGCAGGGTGACGGAGGCGACGAGCGGCAGGTGGTCCGACGCCGTGCGCGTGAGCATGTCGGAGCGGACCTCGGCCTCGACCGCCTCGATCCCGTCGCCGACGAAGATGTGATCCAGCCTCAGCACCGGGAAGCGCGAGGGAAAGGTCGGCCGCGGCCGCGCCGCGGCGTGGACCTGCACGTCGCGCCCGTGGCGGGCGAGGTTGCGATAGGGAACCGACCCCGGCACGGCGTTGAAGTCTCCGAGAAGGATGGTGGGGGCGTCGCGGCATTCGGCGCTGCCGAGCCAGCCCGGCCCGAGCAGCGTCGCCACCTGCGCGATGCGCTCGCGCCGCCACAGGCCGAGATGGGTGTTGATCACCTGCAACTCGGCGCCGCCGACGTCGACGGCCACCCAGATCGCGCCGCGCGGCTCGCCGGAGGAGGGTAAGGGCGCGGCGCGCACCAGCCGCGCCGGCAGCGCGGTCAGGATGGCGTCGCCATACTGCTCCTCCTCGAGGTGGAGGGCGGGGTGGAAATGGGAATCCATGCGCAGATGCGCGGCGATGAGCTGCGCCTGGTCGACGCCGCCGCTGCGCGCGCGCCCGACATCGACCTCCTGAAGCGCCGCGATGTCCGGCTCGCAGCGGGCGATGACCTCGGCGATGCGGGCCGGGTCCCGCTTGCCGTCGGTCCCGCGGCAGGAATGGACGTTGTAGGTGAGTATCCTGATGAGGCGCCGCGGCGCGCCGGCGTCGGGTCGATTTCCTGTCATGGAAGGGGGAACCCGCGCGGCCCGGTTCCGTTCCGCAACCAGTGTCCCCCACGGTTGCGAAAGGCTGCGCAATGGCCGTTTCCCGGCTTCTTCTCCGCCTCCTGGTGCTGGCCGCGGTCTGCGCCGCGGCGGTCCTGCTCTATCGCGCGCTCAGCCGCTACACGCTGGCGGAGATCGTGGCGTCCGTCGGCGACATCCCGGCCGCCCGCTTCGCCGGCGCGCTCGCCTTCGCCGCCGCCTCCTATCTGTGCCTCACCGGCTTCGACTGGCTGGCGGTGCGCTATGCGGGCAAGCCGCTTCCGTGGCGCCGCACGGCGCTCGCCTCGTTCGTCAGCCTGTCCATCGGCCACAATGTCGGGCTGGCCGCGCTGTCGAGCGGCGCGGTCCGCTACCGCTTCTATGCGCGCTGGGGGCTCACCGCCGGCGACGTGGCCAAGGTCATCCTGTTCTGCGGCATGACGGTGGGGCTGGGCCTCGCGACGCTGGGCGGCATCGGCCTCCTCCTCCATCCGGGAGAGGCAGCGGGCCTCGTCGGGCTCGGCCGTCCGGCGCTCATGGCGCTGGCCGCCGCCTGCCTCGCCGCGCCGGCCCTCTATCTCGTGCTGGCGGCCTTCGTGCGCCGGCAGCTTAGGTTCCGGCGCTGGACGCTCGACCTGCCCGTGCTGCCGCTCGCCGCCGGCCAGGTGGCGGTCGGCACGCTCAACTTCGCCTGCGTCGCCGCCTGCCTTCATCAGCTGCTCGCGGCCTTCTCCGACGTCGCCTATCTGGAGGTCGCGGCCGTCTACGTGGTCGGCAACACCATGGCGCTGGTGAGCCACGTGCCGGGCGGGCTGGGCGTGCTCGAGGCGACGGTCCTCTACCTGCTGCCGGCCGGGGCGGCGATCGGCGCGCTGATCGCGTTCCGCGTCGTCTACTTCTTCGTGCCGCTGGCCATCGGCCTGCCGCTGTTCCTCGTCAGCGAGTACGTGCTGCGCGGGCCGCTCACGGAGCCCCGGGCATCAGCCGCGAGACCGCAGAGGTGACGACCTCGCGCGCCTTCTTCAGGGGGCGGAAGGGCTCCTTCGGGTCGAGGAGCGCCGTGCCCGGGAGCGGCGAGGTTCCGCCGTCGGGATCGACGGCGAAGGGCCGCAGGCCGCGCGGCCGCCGGTTCAGCCGGTCGATGGCCCCGATCAGCGAGCCGTGGCGGATCGCGGCCGCGACCGCTTCGGGCGGAGCGTCGAGATGCTCGCCCAGCAGGCGGTCTCGCAGCGCGGCGATGGCCTGCCGCTCGTCCGCGGTCCTCGCCTCGACCGCGATGTCGCATTCCATGTCCAGCCCTTCGGAGCGGTTGTTGAGGTTGGACGAGCCGACCCGCACGAACGCGTCGTCCACGATCAGCACCTTGGAATGGATGAGCACCTCGCACTCCTCTCCGTCCTCGTCCGGCACCACGGCATACATGATCCGCAGCCGCTCGAAGCGGTCGGCCTCCCTCAGGCGGCGGATCAGCCGGTCGCGGTTGTGCGCCATCACGAACTGCTCGAGGATGCCGCGCGAGCTGCTGGTGACGAGGATGGCGACCTCGGGGCCGTGCGGCTCCCGCAGCCGCTCGGCCAGCGTGTCGCCGACGCCGAAGGAGGCGAGATACTGCGTCTCGATGTAGATGTGGCGGCGCGCCGCGGCGAGCGCGTCATGGGTGAGGCGGATCGTCTCGCGCCGCTCGTCGAGCCCCGGCAGCGCCGGCAC
>JACZJD010000749.1 GCA_014860725.1 Aquamicrobium sp. | reverse complement strand
TCCGGTCGTCTACGACACCATGACCGTCTACGACAATCTCGCCTTCCCGCTCAGGAACCGCCGCGTGCCCGAGGCCGACGTCGACCGCAAGGTGCGCGAGACGCTGGAGATGATCGATCTCGCCGCTCTTGCCGGCAGGCGCGCGCGGGGGCTGACCGCCGACCAGAAGCAGAAGATCTCGCTCGGCCGCGGCCTCGTGCGCTCCGACGTCAACGCCATCCTGTTCGACGAGCCGCTGACCGTCATCGATCCGCACATGAAATGGATGCTGCGCTCGCAGCTCAAGCAGCTCCACCGCCGTTTCGGCTTCACCATGGTCTACGTCACCCACGACCAGACCGAGGCCCTGACCTTCGCCGACCGCGTCGTCGTCATGTATGACGGCGAGATCGTCCAGATCGGCACGCCGGACGAGCTGTTCGAGCGGCCGCGCCACACCTTCGTCGGCTACTTCATCGGCTCGCCCGGCATGAACGTGCTGCCCGTCGCCGTCGCGGGCGACGAGGCGCGGATCGGCGGCCGCGTCGTCCGCCTTCCCGGCAGGCCGCGGGGCGCGCTCGACGGCGCGGTGGAGCTCGGCATCCGCCCCGAATTCGTCCGGCTCGGCCGCGAGGGCATGCCGGTCTCGATCGCCAAGGTCGAGGACATCGGCCGGCGCAAGATCGTGCGCGCCAGCCTCGAGGGCCGCGAGATCGCGGTGATCGCCGGCGAGGACGAGGAGATACCGGCCGACCCGCACGTGGTGTTCGATCCCGCCGGCATCAACCTCTATGCCGGGTCGTGGCGCGTGGAGCTGGAGGGCTAGGCCATGAAGACCTGGAACAACAGGGCCTGGTTCATGGTGCTGCCGGTGCTGCTTCTGGTGCTGTTCTCGGCCGCGATCCCGCTGATGACGGTGGTCAACTATTCGGTGCAGGACACGTTCGGCAACAACGTCTTCTTCTGGGCCGGCACCGAGTGGTACGAGCAGATCCTCAACTCGCGCCGCTTCTGGGACGCGATGGGCCGCAACCTCGCCTTCTCCTTCATCGTGCTGGCCATCGAGATTCCGCTCGGCATCTTCATCGCGCTCAACATGCCGAGGAAGGGCTGGGGCGTGCCGGTCTGCCTGGTGCTGATGGCGCTGCCGCTCCTGATCCCCTGGAACGTGGTCGGCACCATCTGGCAGGTCTTCGGCCGCATCGACATCGGCCTGCTCGGCCGCGCGCTGGCGGCGCTCGGCATCGACTACAACTATGTCCGCGATCCCGTCGACGCCTGGATCACCGTCGTGCTGATGGATGTGTGGCACTGGACCAGCCTCGTCGTGCTGCTCTGCTATGCCGGCCTCGTCTCGATCCCCGACGCCTACTACCAGGCGGCCAAGATCGACGGCGCCTCGCGTTGGGCCGTCTTCCGCTACATCCAGCTTCCCAAGATGAAGCGGGTGCTGACCATCGCCATCCTGCTGCGCTTCATGGACAGTTTCATGATCTACACCGAGCCCTTCGTGGTGACGGGCGGCGGCCCCGGCAACTCGACCACGTTCCTGTCGATCGACCTCGTCAAGATGGCGATCGGCCAGTTCGACCTCGGGCCGGCGGCGGCGATGTCGATCATCTACTTCCTGATCATCCTCGCCCTGTCATGGGTGTTCTACACCGTCATGACCAGCTACGACGCGGAGCGCTGACATGGCCGAGGCGAAGGACACCGCAGTGACCATGCGCAGCGGCGGGATCGCATCCGCACCCGCCCGCCGGGCGGGCGACGCCGCGCTTCAGCGCCGCATGCGCCGCCGCGGCGGCGAGGCGCGCTTCTCGTGGCTGGTGCCGACCCTCTACATCGTCTTCCTGATGCTGCCGATCTACTGGCTCGTCAACATGAGCTTCAAGACCAATGCGGAGATCACCGGCGTCTTCTCGCTGTGGCCGCAGAACCCGACGCTGCGCAACTACCGCGTCATCTTCACCGACTATTCCTGGTATTCGGGCTACATCAACTCGATCATCTACGTGGTGATGAACACGGCGATGTCGGTGCTGGTGGCGCTGCCGGCGGCCTACGCCTTCTCGCGCTACCGCTTCCTCGGCGACAAGCACCTGTTCTTCTGGCTGCTCACCAACCGCATGGCGCCGCCGGCAGTGTTCGCGCTGCCCTTCTTCCAGCTCTATTCGGCCTTCGGCCTGATCGACACCCATATCGCGGTGGCGCTGGCGCACTGCCTGTTCAACGTGCCGCTGGCGGTGTGGATTCTGGAGGGCTTCATGTCGGGCGTGCCCAAGGAGATCGACGAGACCGCCTATGTCGACGGCTACTCGTTCCCGCGCTTCTTCCTGAAGATCTTCATGCCGCTGATCGCGAGCGGCATCGGCGTCGCCGCCTTCTTCTGCTTCATGTTCTCGTGGGTGGAACTGCTGATCGCGCGCACGCTGACCACCACCGCCGCCAAGCCCATCGCCGCAACGATGACGCGCACGGTCTCGGCCTCGGGCCTCGACTGGGGCGTGCTGGCGGCGGCCGGCGTGCTGACCATCATCCCCGGCGCACTCGTGATCTGGTTCGTGCGCAACTACATCGCCAAGGGCTTCGCCCTGGGCCGGGTTTAGGAAGGAGGCCGCCGATGAACCTTTCGTGGATGGCGTGGACCTGGCCGACGGCCGCCTTCTTCGGCGCGATCTTCCTCATGCTCGCCGGCATGGCGGTGTGGGAATACGTCTCGCCGGGCGGCAACCCCCGCGTCGGCGTGCTGCGCTTCGAGACGACGCGCGGCGACCGCCTGTTCGTTTCGCTGCTCGGCAGCGCCTTCATCCATCTCGCTTGGCTGGGCCTCGTCGGGCCCAGCCTGTGGTGGGCTCTCGCCCTTTCGGTCGTCTACGCCATCGGCGTGTTTCGATACGTCTAGGTCGGGAAAGTGTCGGAGCGGCCGCGTGCCGGCGGCCGCTCCGGATCGCAATCACAACTCTTGAGGGAGGAGACTCATGCGACGGCAAATTCTAGCATCGACGACTGCGGTCGTTCTACTTCTCGGGACCATGCCGGCCTTCGCCGACATGGACGCCGCCCGCGCATTCCTCGACGCCGAGATCGGCGACCTCTCCGCGCTCGATCGCGCGGGGCAGGAGGCCGAGATGCAATGGTTCATCGACGCGGCCCAGCCCTTCCGGGGCATGGACATCAAGGTCGTGTCGGAGACCATCACCACCCACGAATACGAGGCGCGGGTGCTGGCGCCCGCCTTCTCGAAGATCACCGGCATCAACATCACCCACGACCTGATCGGCGAGGGCGACGTGGTGGAGAAGCTGCAGACGCAGATGCAGTCGGGCGAGAACATCTACGACGCCTACATCAACGATTCGGACCTGATCGGCACCCACTGGCGCTACCAGCAGGTGCGCAACTTGACCGACTGGATGGCGAACGAGGGCGCCGACGTCACCAACCCCGACATCGACATCGACGATTTCATCGGCAAGTCGTTCACCACCGCGCCCGACGGCAAGCTCTACCAGCTTCCCGACCAGCAGTTCGCCAACCTCTACTGGTTCCGCTACGACTGGTTCAACGACGAGGCGATCAGGGCGGAGTTCAAGGAGAAGTACGGCTACGACCTCGGCGTGCCGGTCAACTGGTCGGCCTATGAGGACATCGCCGAGTTCTTCACCGGCCGGGAGATGGACGGCCGCCGCGTCTACGGCCACATGGACTACGGCAAGAAGGACCCGTCGCTTGGCTGGCGCTTCACCGACGCGTGGCTGTCGATGGCCGGCAACGGCGACCTCGGCATCCCCAACGGCGTGCCGGTCGACGAATGGGGCATCCGGGTGGACGAGAACTCGCGGCCCGTCGGCTCCTGCGTGGCGCGCGGCGGCGACACCAACGGTCCGGCGGCGGTCTACTCCATCGAGAAATATCTCGAATGGCTCAACGCCTACGCCCCGCCGGAAGCGCAGGGCATGACCTTCTCCGAGTCCGGTCCGGTGCCGGCGCAGGGCGGCATCGCCCAGCAGATCTTCTGGTACACCGCCTTCACCGCCGACATGGTCGGCGACGGCGCGCAGGCCGTGCTCAACGAGGACGGCACGCCGAAGTGGCGCATGGCGCCCAGCCCGCACGGCGTCTACTGGAAGGAGGGCATGAAGCTCGGCTATCAGGACGCGGGCTCGTGGACGCTGATGAAGTCCACGCCCGACGACCGCGCCAAAGCCGCCTGGCTCTACGCGCAGTTCGTCACCTCGAAGACCGTGGACGTGAAGAAGAGCCATGTCGGCCTGACCTTCATCCGCCAGTCGACGCTCGACCACGAGAGCTTCACCGAGCGCGCGCCCAAGCTCGGCGGGCTGATCGAGTTCTACCGCTCGCCGGCCCGCCTGCAATGGTCGCCGACCGGCACCAACGTGCCCGACTATCCGCGCCTCGCCCAGCTGTGGTGGCAGCATATCGGCGACGCCTCCTCGGGCGCCAAGACCGCGCAGGAGGCGATGGACGCGCTGTGCGCCGAGCAGGAGCAGGTGATGCAGCGCATCGAGCGCTCGGGCGTGCAGGGCGACATCGGCCCGCTGCTCGGCGAGGAGAAGACGCTGGAGGAGTGGAACGCGACCGCGGTCGCGGCTGGCCATCTCGCGCCGCAGCTCAAGATCGAGAGCGAGAAGGAGCAGCCGATCACCGTCGACTATGACGAGCTGGTGAAGAGCTGGAGCAACTGAGCGCAGGCGCGGCGAGCCCGCCGATGCAAGGCGAGAGGGGCGGCCCGGGCCGCCCCTTTTCGTTGCAGCCATCGCGTGCGCGGCGCGCCGGATATGGTTAGCGATTTGTTAAGCAAACCCGGGGAAACATCCGCTCGAGGATGCCCGCAACGCCTCTGCCGCAGCCGCGGCGCCGGGATGCGTCGACGGGCTGATTTCGGGCGCGAACGCTTGCAAGCGCAGGCGTTGCGCGCACGCAGGCGCGGGAAACGGGGCCGGCCGGCTCCGGATGCATGATGCGCTTCCCGCGCTCCGGCTCCTCGGGCGAGTCATGTTCATACCCGTTTCACCTCCGCCCGGACCTCCGGCGAAGGACGCCGCGACGGTGCGTCCCTCGCGCTGCCGGCGGCGGGGAAATGCATTGGTGGCCGTATGGCCGGGGAGCGCCGTTCGTGACTTCGCTTATTCCCAATCTCACCGTCGCCGCGATCCGGTCCCTGTCGACCGCGGCCATCGCCGCGCTGACCACGGACGACGTCGCGGCGCTCAGCACCAAGCAGATCAAGGCGCTGACCCCCGCCCAGATCGCGGCGATCGAGGCGGAGGATTTCGATGTCCTGAACGAGGAGCAGCTAGGCTCGATCACAGCGCGCGGGATCAAGAGCCTCACCGTGGACCAGCTCGCCGTTCTGGATGCCTCGAAGATGACGAGCTTCACCCAGCTCCAGATCGCAGCGCTGAGCGCCTCGCAGATCGGGGTGCTGACCACCGCGCAGGTCGAGGCGCTGACCGCCGGACAGATCGGCGCGCTCAGCTCGGCGCAGGTGGCGGCGCTCGGGGCGGACGGCATCGCCGAGTTCTCGCCCGACGAGATCGCGGCGCTGAAGACGCGGGTGATGTCGGCGCTTTCCACCGACGCCGTCGCCGCGCTCAGCTCGGACCAGCTCGCGGCCATGACGCGGGCACAGTTCATTGCGCTCAAGCCGCACCAGATCGCCGCCCTGACCTCCGACCAGGTCGCCGCCCTCACCACGGAGCAGGTGGGCGCGCTGAACAGGAAGGCTGCCGCGGCGCTGAGCGCCGAGCAGATCGGCGCCTTTAGCGGCGAGCAGGTCGCGGCCCTCAACCGCTCGGTCGTGGTGGGCCTGACCGCGACCCAGATCGGCGCGTTCGACGCCGACCAGATCGCCGCGCTGACGACCGTGCAGATCGCCGCCCTCAGCGCCGCGCAGATCACCGCGCTCGGCGCCGAAGGCGTCGCCCGCCTGTCGAGCGAGGGTTTCGCCGCGTTGAGCGGCCGGGCGATCTCGGGCCTGTCCACCGACGCCGTCGCCGCGCTCACCGCGGAGCAGCTTGCGGTGATGACGCGGGCGCAGTTCACGGCGCTCAAGCCGCATCAGATCGCCGTCCTCGCCACGGAGCAGATCGACGCCCTGACGACGGAGCAGATCGCCGCGCTCACCAAGAAGACGGCGGCCGCGCTCACTGGCGACCAGCTCGCAGCATTGCGGACGGATCAGATTCCCGCGCTCGGCCGGGCGGTGGTGGCCGCGCTCACCGCCGAGCAGATCGGCGCGCTCGACACGGAGCAGATCGGTGCGCTGACCGCGGCACAGGTCGGCGCCCTCGGCCCGGCGCAGCTTTCGCTCTTCGAGGCCGGGCATATCGAGGCGCTGTCGGCGGACGCCTTCGCCGCGCTCAGCGGCCGGGCGATCTCGGGCCTTTCCACCGACGCGATTGCAGCGCTCGCGCCCGAACAACTGGCGGCGATGACCAAAAGTCAGGTCGCGGCCCTGACCCCGGACCAGATCGCGGCGCTGGGCGAGAGCCAGATCGAGGCGCTTGGCACCGCCCAGATCGCCGGCCTGACCGCCAGGCAGATCGCGGCGCTCACCATCGAGCAGGTCGAGGTCCTGACGCCGGAGCAGATCGCGGCGCTCACGCCCGCGGCCGTGACCGGCTTCACCGCCGACCAGATCGACGCCATGAACTGGCGGCAGATCGACGCCTTCGAGGCAGCGCAGATCCGCGTCATGACCGCGGCGCAGATCGGCGTGCTGGATGCCGAGGACATCGTCGAGTTCCTTGCCGACGAGATCGGCGCGATCAGCGCCAAGGTGATCGCAGCGCTGTCGACGGCCGCCATCGAGGCGCTCGACGAAGACCAGGTCGCCGCCTTGAGCTCCGCGCAGATCGCCGCGCTGACGACCGCCCAGATCGGCGTGCTGGACCGGTTCCAGATCGCCGCCCTGAGCACGGGCCAGATCCGCGCGCTTTCGGCGGCGCAGGTCGGTGCCTTCAGCCTCGACCAGATCGAAGTTCTGAGCGACGAGCAGGTCGGCGCGATCGGCACCGGGGCCATCGCCAGCCTGCCCACCGAGACCATCGCGGCGCTGGACGCCGACCAGATCGAGGGCCTGACCGCGAGCCAGATCGCGGCGCTCAGCGCCGGGCAGATCGGCGCCATCGCCGCCGAGCACATCGCGGCGTTCCCGGAAGCGAAGATCGCGGCCATCGGCACGGCCGCCATCCCCGCCCTGTCCACGGATGTCATCGCGGCGCTCGATCCCGACCAGCTCGGCGCGCTGACGACCGGCCAGATCGCGGCCCTGAGCGCGGCCCAGCTCGCCGCCATCGCCGCCGACGACATCGCGGAGTTCCCGCCGGACAAGATCGCCGCCATCGGTGCCGGGGCCATCCCCGGCTTGTCGGCGGACGGCATCGCCGCATTCGATACCCCGCAGATCGCCGCGCTGGGCGCGGCCCAGATCGGCGCGCTGACCACGACGCAGGTCGCGGCGCTGACCGCGGGCCGCATCGGCGAATTGAGCAGCGGGCAGATCGGCGCCTTCACCGCCGCCCAGATCGCCGCCATCGCGGCCGACGACATCGCCGAGATGCCCGCCGACGGGATCGCCGCCATCAGCCCGGCCGCGATCGGCGGGCTCGCCCCGTCCCTGATCGCCGCCTTCGACATCGACCAGATCGGCGGGCTGACGCCGCAGCAGATGGCGGCGCTGTCCTTCGGGCAGGTCTCCGCGCTCACGCTCGACCACGTGCAGGCGCTGAGCGCGGAGCAGATCGGCGGCCTGACCTCGCTCACGCCCCTCGGCGCGGCGAAGCTGCAGGCGCTGACCACCGCCCAGATCAGCGGCCTGAGCCCGGCCGCCATAACGGGGCTGACGGCCGCCCAGATCGAGGCCCTGACCGCCGACCAGATCGAGGCGCTGACCGAGGAGCAGACTGCGGCCCTGACCTCGGCGCAGCTTGCGGCGATGGCGATGGAGGATTTCGAGCGGTTCTCGACCGGCGACATCGCGGCGATCAGCACCTCGGCGCTCGCCGGCCTTGCCGTCGACCGCATCGCCGGGCTGAGCGCGGGCCAGCTCGCGGCGTTCACGCAGGCGCAGGTCAACGCCATGACCGAGGATCAGGTGAACGCGCTGCTCGCGGCCTATCAGGAATTCTGAGCAGAGCGGATTGACGCAAGACAGCGCCGCGCCGCTGTGCGATTGCTGCATCCGAAGCCGTCCGCGGCAGAGCCGATCAAGCTGGTGGAACCCGATTTCGACATGAGCGCACTCACTCTCTGGCATTGTGCCGATGCCCGCTCCTTCCGTGTCCTGTGGGCGCTGGAGGAGCTTGGACTGGACTACGAGCTGCGGCTGCTGCCGTTTCCGCCGCGCGTGTTCGACAAGTCCTATTTCGACCAGAACCCGCTCGGCACCGTGCCGCTTCTGGTCGATGGCGAGACGCGCATGACGGAATCGGCCGCCATCCCGCACTACCTCGCCATGGTCCATGCCGGCGGACGCCTGACGCTCGGGCCGGAGCACGCCGAATACGGCGCCTATCTCAACTGGCTCCACCACGGCGAGGCGACGCTGACCTTCCCGCAGACGATCTTCCTGCGCTATGCGCTGCTGGAGCCGGAGGAGCGGCGGCAGCCGGGCGTCGCCGACGACTACAAGCGCTGGTTCCTGGCCAGGCTGAGGCTGGCCGAGGCCGCTCTGGCCGACGGCCGCGACCACCTCGTCGGCGGGACGTTCACCATGGCCGACATCTCGGTCGGCTACGCCGTTATGCTCGCCCTCCAGCTCGGCATGGAGGCGGAGCTGCCGCCGAACGCGCTGTCGTGGTTCCGGCGTCTCGCGCGGCGGCCGGGCTTCCTCGCCGCCAAGGCCGCGCAGGAGAAGGCGGCCGCATAGACGGCGTCACGACAGCACGTAGTTCTCGCCGATGCAGACCTGCATGCCGCGCGAGCCCGCGCGGATCGAGCGCGGCTTCAGCCCGAACGAGGCGCGGATGGAATGGCTGAAATGGCTGGAATCCGGATAGCCGAGATCGAGCGCGACATCGGTCAGGCTTTCGTCGCGGTTGGCGTGGTCCATGAAGCGCCGCGCCCGCTTCCACATCCGCTGGGTGCGGAAGGCGACGTCCGTGTTCTCCTTGAAGAGATGCAGGAAGCGTGACGTGGAGAGGCCGACGTCCCCGGCGCATTCCCCGGCGGAGATCGTCGCCTCGGGCAGCTCGTCGAGCAGGCGGTCGAGGATGTGCCTGATGCGCGCATCGACCTCGCGCGGCCTGAGCGTCTGGCGCAGGAAGTAGCGGTCGAACTCTCCTGTCGAGAAGCCGCCCGCGTCGCGGATGCGCGTCACCTCGCGCCTCGCCGTCAGGATGCGGCGGATCAGCCGCTCGTCCTCCGGCCCGTCATTGACATGGGAAAGGAGGGCGCCGAGGTCCTCGCGGTCGACCGTCTCGGGTTCGAGGCAGACCGTCGCGATGCGGCCGTCGGGCGTGCGCAGCCGGTGCGGCACATAGGCGGGCAGCGCCACGATGCGGCGCTCCTGCCACGGGCCGCCGTCGACGCTGACCTCGAGATGGCCGCCGGTGGCGACATAGACGGCGACGGCGCCGAGGCGGCGGGTCTTCATCGCGTTGCCGAGAAGGCCGCTGTAGAACAGCCGGTCGCGGCCGATCAGCATCCTGCTCGGCAATGTCTCGTCGAAACCGGCCATGGGTTCTCCTCCCAAAGAACGAAGGTCAGGCGTTGTCGGGCAGCTTCTCCCGCGCCAGCGCCGCGATGGTGGCGATATGCGCCCGGCCCACGGCTTCCGCCGCCGCGCCGTCGCCGGCGAGGATCGCCGTGGCCATCCGCTCGTAGCCCTCGAAGCGGATCGCCGGCGGCAGCGCGTAGTCGCGCCGGATCAGGTGCACCTGTATGCCCGGGATGATGCGCTGGAGCTCGCGGTTGCCCGAGAGCATGGTGATCGTGCGGTAGAAGCGGTTCCGCGCCTTGACCATGTCGAAGCTGTCGGTCACGTCGCGGAACGCCTGCAGGCCCTGCCACGCCTCCTCGAAGCGCGCGCGGTTGTCGCCCTCGCCGATCTTCCCGGCGGCGAGGCGGGCGGCAAGGCCGATGCACAGCTCCATGACGGCGAGCGCGTCCAGCGCCTCGCCGAGCGACAGCCGGCGGATGATCGCGCCGCGATAGGGCAGCACCTCGACCAGCCCTTCCGACTCCATGCGCCGGATGCTCTCGCGCACCGTGCTGCGGCTGACGCCGAACTGCTCCATCAGCTCGGGCTCCGACAGGCGCTGGCCCGGAGCGTAGATGCCGTCGTGCAGCCCGCGCACGATCTCGCGGACGATTTTCGCCGACGCGCTCGGCTCGGCGCGTCGCGGCGTTTCCGCCTTCGCGGCTGCGACGGGTCTCATCTCTCCTCCGGGACGGGCGGCATGCCGCGGCCGGTCACGACGCCGGCCTTGTCCGTCCGCGGCGATACTGGCTGGTGGTGGGCGAGGTTGTCAACCTAAATCGTCAGACGATATTGACTGCCACTTCTTTTCCGCGCGCAATGAATCCCGGTCTCCGAGAGACTTGGTTTTGCGATTCCGAGGGAAAGAAAGCAGCAATCGGCCCGCGGGAGCCGGCTGTATCCGCAGCAAGACGGGGTAGGGGCAGAAGTCGTCCCGCAGCCTTTGAAAACGGGAAGCGCTGCTGGCGCGATTCCGCGCTAGCGGCCGGTCCAGACGGGCTTGCGCTTGTCGTTGAAGGCGGCGAGCCCTTCCTGCGCGTCTTCGGTGAGCGCAAGCAGCGCGATCTGGCCTTCGCTGTAGGCGATGGCCTGGTCGAACGACATCGCCTCCATCGCCCGCATCGCATATTTGCCGCGGCGGATCGCCGTCGGCGAGTTGCCGGCGATGCGGTCCACGAGCGCCTGCACCGCGGCGTCGAGGTCCGCCGCCGGCACCACCGCGTTGAGAAGCCCGGCATCGAGCGCCGTCTGCGCCGAAACCGTCTCGCCGGTGATCGCCCATTCGCGCAGGCGGCGGCGCGGTACGAGGGTCTGGAGCAGGCTCATCACCTGCATCGGGAACACGCCCACCTTGACCTCGGGCAGGCCGAAGGTGGCGTGGTCGGCGGCCACGGCGAGGTCGGTCATCGCGGCGAGCCCCATGCCGCCCGCGACGCAGGCGCCGTTGATGCGGGCGATGGTCGGCAGCGTCGCGTTCTGCGCCTCGCGCAGCATGTCGGCATAGTCGACATTCGGCTTTGCGTGGTCGAAGGAAAAGCCCTTGCCCGGCGCGAGGTCGCCGCCGGCGCAGAACGCCTTGTCGCCCGCTCCGGTCAGCACGATCACGCGGATGCCGGGATCGGCATGGGCGCGCGCCAGCCCGTCGCGGATGCCCGCGACCACCGCGTGGTTGATGGCGTTGCGCTTGTCCGGGCGGTTGATGGTGATCCAGAAGGCGTGGCCGCGCGCCTCGTGCAGCACTTCCGCTTCGCCGCTCATGGCTGGCTCCCTTGCTTCGCGTCCGGCTCGATCTCGATCAGGATCTGCCCGGCGGCGACCTGATCGCCCGACGTCGCATGCACCGCCTTGACGACGCCGGCGACGCCGGCCGCATGCACGTGCTCCATCTTCATCGCCTCGAGCGTCAGCAGCGGCTTACCGGGAATCACGCTCTCGCCCGCCGCGACCTCGACCGCCACGACCCGGCCGTTCATCGCCGCCTTGACCC
>JACZJD010000748.1 GCA_014860725.1 Aquamicrobium sp. | reverse complement strand
GGTCTGGATCGCGGCGACCGTGGCAGGCTGCTGCGTGGAAGCGGTGGCCGCCGGGGCGGGCAGCGGGAAGGCCGGGGCAGGCTGCTGCGTGGCGGCCGCGCCGCCGACGAGGGCGGACGGCTCCAGCACGTCCTGCGAGCTGGTGCATGCCGGCAGGATCAGCGCTGCCGCGAGCAAGATGGCGGAAAGCGGCGCCGGGGGAGGCGAGCGTTTCATCGGGGTGCCCTCCTGTGCTTGCGGATTGCGGGCCGGGGCAGGCCCGCCTCCGCGTGCACGGATATTCGTCCCTCCATAATGGAATCAGCGGACGATCAAGTCGAGATCATGGCGCGAAAGCGGCTTCGGCGCACCCTCCGTCGTCAGATAGGTGCGGCCGAGCGTCATCGCCGACCCCGAATCCGAATCCATCACGATCATGTGCGCGAACAGCGTCATGCCCGGCGCGATCGGCTCGGGGTTACCGGCGTAGAACATCTGCGGGTCCATCCACGACGGCGCGAAGCGCGCGCCGACCGAATAGCCGCAGGCGTTGAGGCGGTGGCGGGTGAGATCGTGCGCCTCCATGACCCTGGCGTGGGCGTCGAAGACGTCGCCGAAGGTGCGGCCGGGCGTCATCGCCTCCTCGACCGCGACGAGCGCGGCATAGGATGCCTCGTAGAGCTCCTGATGCCGTTTCGAGGCCTTGCCGGTGAGCACGGTTCGCATCATCGGCGCATGGTAGTGGTGGAAGGCGCCGGACCACTCGAGCGTGAGCTGGTCGTTCTTGTTGAGCTTGCGGCGGCCGGACTTGTAGCGGCACAGGAGCGCGTCCGCGCCCGAGCCGATGATGAACTCGTTGGCCGGGTAGTCGCCGCCGCCGGCGAAGACCGCACCCTGCATCGCCGCGAGGATCGCGCCCTCGTCGCCGCCCTGCCTGATGAGCGGAAGCGCCGCGTCGAGCGCGTCGTCGGAAAGGGCTGCCGCCTTCTCGGCCTTGGCGATCTCGGCCGCGCTCTTGAACAGGCGCAGCCGCGGGATGATGCCGGAGGCGTCCTCGATGGTGGCGAAGGTCTTCATCTCCTCGTCGATGAGGCGGCCGTTCCTCGCCGTCAGGCCGTGCGTGTCGTACTCGACGCCGATGCGGCAGCCGAGCAGGTCGAGGTCGTTGAGCAGGTTGCGCAGCTCGACGGCCGGGTTGGCGCCGTCGCGGTCGGTCCACACCACGATGTTCTCGATGGTCGAGGTGTGGCGGGCCTGGCGCAGGTCGGCCGAGCGCGTCATCAGCACCATCGAGCCGTCGGCCTTCACCACGAGGCACTGGAAGAAGCAGAAGCCGAACGTGTCGTAGCCGGTCAGCCAGTACATGCTCTCCTGCGCGAAGACGAGCAGGGCGTCGAGCTTCTTCTGCGCCATCTCGATGACGAGGCGGTCGCGTCGCGCGTCGAATTCTGTCTGGTCGAAATGCAGCGCCATCAGCGGTCCTCCAGTACGATGGCCGAGATCTGCCGGCCGTAATCGCCCTCTCCGCGGTGCGTGGCGCGCCGGTAGGAGAAGAAATCGGCCTCTTCGGCATAGGTGCAGCGGGCGACCGCATGGGCGGCGACGCCCGCGCGGCGGAGACGGTCGAGCGTGTAGCGGTTGAGGTCGAACAGCGCGTGGCCGGGCTTCTGCGACGGCGCGAAATAGTCCCCGTTCGCCGGATCGGCTTCGGCGAACCGCGCCACGAATTCCGGGCCGACCTCGTAATTCTGAGAGCCGATCGAGGGGCCGAGCACGGCGACGATGCGCTCGCGCCGGGCGCCGAGCCTTTCCATGGCCTCGACGGTCGATTCGACGATGCCCGTCAGCGCGCCCTTCCAGCCGGCATGGGCCGCGCCGACCACGCCCGCCTCGGCATCGGCATAGAGGATGGGGCCGCAATCGGCCGTCAGCACGCCGAGCGCCAGCCCCGGACGGTCGGTGACGAGCGCGTCGGCCTTCGGCCGCTCGCCGGCGAAGGGCTCGCGGACGACGAGCGTGTCGGGCGAATGGATCTGATAGAGCGTCATCAGCCGCTCGGGCGCTACGCCCAGCCATCCGGCGACGCGGGCGCGATTCTCCCGGACGTTCGCCTGCGCATCCTGCGAGCCGACGCCGGCATTGAGGCCGCGATAGATGCCATCCGAGACGCCCCCGGCGCGGGTGAAGAAGCCGTGCTTCACGCCGTGTCGCGCCAGTTCATCCAGCGCGGGAGACCGGATCGGGTCCGGCTGAACGCTGTCGTGCATGCGCTGTCCTGTTTTCCCTTCCGGCCCCGGCCGGCCCTGCCGCGCGGGGGCTGATTTGCGCGCGGATCGTGAGGCAGGCGACGGGCCGGTGTCAATCCGGGTCTGTTCGGGGCACCCTCATTGCGGCGTGGCAAATGGAGGCAGGCGCATGCCTTTCGGCGCCACGGAAAGCACCTTGAACAGCGTGCCCATCGCCTGCGGCCCGGCAAGGCGCTCGGCCTCGCTGCTAAGCCTTTCCCGCGTTTCCTCGTCGGCCTGCGCGCCGAGCGCGCCGGCCCGTTCGACGAGGCCGAGGCCGAGCAGGAACTCGCCCTGCGTGGCGAGTCGCGCCTCCAGCCCGTGCCGTTCGGCGACGCGGGCGAGGGCGGCGAAATCGACATGCGAGGTCAGGTCCGCTTCGCCGGGATGGGCGAAGACGTCGTCATAGGCGTGGCGGCGCACGGCCTGCAGCGTGTCGCCGAAGCCGGGCCGGAGATGGCCGTAGTCGACGAAGAGGGCGGCCCCGCCGTCGCGGGCGATGCGGGCGGCGATCTCGTCCATCAGCGCCTCGCGGGCCGGGGCGATCTCGAAGACGGCGCCCTCGGGCGCGGCGTCCGCACCGTCCGGCAGCGCCGCCGGGTCGATGCCGGCCACGCCTACGACGAAGGCAAGCTCGCCGTCCTCGGCGAGGCCGACCATGCGCTCGCGCCAGCCTTGCGCGGTCCTGACGAACTGGCGCACGGGCAGGGCGTCGAACAGCTCGTTGCCCACCAGCACGAGCGGCAGCGCCGGCAGCTCCGAGACCTGCGCGAACCATGTCGGCCGGCAGCGCCCGCCCGCCAGCCTCGCGCTCTGGATCTCCGCGAGGCGCGGGCTCGCCTCGATCATGGCGATGCGGGCGCGGGTGACGAAGCCGGTGTCGAG
>JACZJD010000111.1 GCA_014860725.1 Aquamicrobium sp. | reverse complement strand
CGGCATCTACCGCGGCATGGCGGTCGCCGGCGTGCCGCCGCAGGAGATGGGCATCGGACCGGTCTTCGCCGTGCCGAAGCTTCTGGCGCGCGCCGGCCTCACCGTCGACGACATAGACCTGTGGGAGCTGAACGAGGCCTTCGCCAGCCAGGCGCTCTACTGCCGCGACCGCCTCGGCATCGATCCCGACAAGCTCAACGTCAATGGCGGTGCCATCGCCATTGGCCACCCCTTCGGCATGACGGGCGCGCGCACGACCGGCCACGTGCTCCTCGAAGGCCGCCGCCGCGGTGCCAGATACGGCGTCGTCACCATGTGCGTCGGCGGCGGCATGGGCGCGGCCGGCCTGTTCGAGATCTGCCGTTGACGATGCCGCTCCACCCGATCCTCGGCCCCGCCACCCAGCTCGGCTTCGTCGTCCGCGACGTCGAGGCGGCGATGCGGCACTGGATCGAGGTCTTCGGCGTCGGGCCGTTCGTCTGCATGGAGCGGGGCGTCGCGCAGCCGCCCTCGGTGACGTGGATGCGCGGCGCGCCGGTCACGGTCGAGCTGAAGCTCGCCTTCGGTTTCATGGGCGACGTGCAGGTCTAGCTGATCGAGCAGACGAACGACGCGCCGTCGCCCTACACCGAATTCCTCGCCGCGGGCCGCGAGGGGCTGCAGCATCTCGGCTTCTGGGTCCACGACCATGCGGCGGCGACGCGTGCGGTCGAGGCCGCCGGTTATGAGCCGGTCTACGAGATCCGCGTCGCCGGCCAGGACCTGCGGATCGTCTACTACGATTCCCCGTCGCTCTACGGTCCGATGCTGGAGCTGGTGCCGCCGAAATGGCGCCGCTCGCGCGAAGCGATCGGACGCCTGACGCGCGAATGGACCGGCGACGATCCGGTCATCCGCTTCGACACCTATTCCGAGTTCCTGGCCAAGGCCGGCATCACCTTCGACTGAGGGCCGCTACCTCGGATCCTCCCCTGCGAAGCGGGGGAGGGGGACCATGCGAAGCATGGTGGAGGGGGCGCCATCAATGCACAGCGCCTTGCCCGGCTTCACGGCAGCAGCTGCTCCAGCGCCTCGATCTGGGCGCGCAGCGACTGGATCGTCGAGCGCACGGCGGCGAGGTCGGCCTGGGCGGCCTTCGGCTTGCGCAGGCCCTGCATGACGATGTCGGCGATGATCTCGGCGATCTCGCGCGGCGATTTCGGCCCGTGCGGCGAATACCAGCGCGACGTCCAGTTGGCGGCGCCGATCACGGCGAAGGCGGCGATCTTCGGGTCGACCTCGCGGAACTCGCCGGCGGCGATGCCGTCGACGATGCAGCGGACGTAGAAGTCGTAGATCTGCCGGCGGCTCCTGTTATAGAGCTCGCCCATGTGCTCGGGAATCTGCGCCTCCAGCCGCGAGAACAGCAGGAAGCGCGAGCCCGACGTCAGCCGCCGCTCGATGCCGTCGATCACGGCGCGCTTCAGCCGCTCGGTCGCCGTCAGCGTCCGGTCCTCGAAGAGGTCCTGCAGCCGGTGCGACGGCGTCAGCGCCTCGGCCTCGACCAGCGCGGCGAGGATTTCCTCCTTGTTGCGGAAATAGTGGTAGACGGCGGAGCGGCCGAGGCCGATCGCCTGGGCGATGTCGGCCATGCCGGTCTGCGCGTAGCCCTTCGTGTCGAACATCTTCGCGGCGATGTCGATCA
>JACZJD010000110.1 GCA_014860725.1 Aquamicrobium sp. | reverse complement strand
TCGAACTTGACCGACCTGTCGAAGCCGGTTGCGGCGACGCGCTCGCCGATCTTGGCTGCAATGGCGTCAAGGCTCATGGAAACTCTCCCCTCATGGCGGCGCTCGCTGCCGCAGGTTGACACATGTCCGCACAGTTAGCAGTAGATTGACGTTTACGTCAACGTGATTTGATCCAGCGCAGCCGGGACACAAGCGCGCAGGAACGGCGGGGCAATCGCATACTGGAGGTAGCCTCGCTCGCCGTCATCCCGGCCGACCGAGCGAAGCGAGGGAGAGCCGGGACCCATTGAGCAGCACGGCCGGGCTCTAGGCTTGCACTACGATCCTGAAGCGCGCCAGCGCGAGGACCGGGCCGTGCTCGACGATTTTGCAGCCAATGGGTCCCGGCTCTGCGGGCGCTTCGCGCCCTTGGCCGGGATGACGGCGGCGGAGGCGTCGCGCCATATGCGATTGCCCGCCGTGAACGGCAAGGAGACCTCCGCAGGCGCCTCTACGCCTGCCTGTCAGGCATCAGGCGGTCGAGGAGGCGGACCAGCTCGTCGCGGGCTTCGAGGCCGCCGAGCCGGTCGATCAGGCGCTTCTCGTGCGCGGTCCAGACCACGGTCATCCGCTCGACGAAGCGCATGCCTTCCGGCGTCAGGTGCAGCGAGTGCGAGCGCTTGTCGCTTTCGCCCTTGCGACGCTGGGCGAGGCCGCGCCGCTCCAGCCCGTCCATCAGCGCCACGAAGTTGGCGCGCTTGATGCCGAGGCGGCTTGCGATCTCGCTCTGCTTGCGGCCGGGCGTGGTGGCGATCAGCGCCAGCACGGCGAATTCCGTCGGCCGGAGCTGCATGCCGGCGAAGGTGTCGATGAAGTCCTGGAACACGGCGAGCTGGGCGCGCCGCAGCTTGTAGCCGATGATGTCGTCGAGCGCCGGAACCTGCGCCGCCGGCGCGCCGTCGCCCTGTGCTGCACCGCGTCGCGCCGCTGCGGGCACGGGGCGTCGCCGGTCGTCCTTGCTCGTCACTGCGGCCTCCCTTCCGCTGCATGGCGATCTTCGGGTTCGATGCGGCGGGAGCTTCGCTCGACGGGGGACATGGCGACCGGGCGGGACGGCGTCAATGGCCGGCGCTCTCGCCGGTTGCGGCCGCCGGCGTGCGAACGGAGCTCGAGCCGACCTCGTCCTTGGGCAGATAATCCACCTGCTCGACGAGGATCTCGCGGATCAGCTCCTCGCCCAGCCGCTCGTTGACGCCGACGCGCACGGTCTCGCGGAAGGCGTCGATGTCGAACCTGTCGCGGCTGGTGAAGTCGATCTCGGGATTGGCGTAGAGGTGGCCGTAGACATAGTCCGAGAGCAGGGCCTCGGCCGGCAGCTTCAGCTCCGCCAGCCGCTTGCCTTCCGCGACGTAGACCAGCCGCGCCAGGAAGTAGCCGTGCACGCGGCCCTTGTCGAAGACGGGAACCGAGATGATCCCCGTCTTGACATAGTCCAGCCCCTTGAAGGGCGTCGCCTCGCCGTCCTGCGCGCTTTCCTCCTGCTGCTGGGAGGACTGGAATGCGAACAGCAGCGCCCCGGTGGTGGCGATGCTGACCCAGAGCGCGGCGGCGATGAACTTGATCATGCGGGGCTCGCTTCCCTGCCGAACTCGTCGGCCGAGTAGGTGCCGTCGGCCTCGGCGCGCTGGATCGCGTCCTGCATCAGTGCGGCGACCTCGGTCACGGCGTTGAGATGGGCGAGGATGGCGGCCTCGTTGGCGGCGAGCTTCTCGCGCAGGCGCATGATGCCCGAGCGCTGCTCCTCGCCCAGCATCGTGCCGCGCAGGCCGGAGATCGCCTTGTTGAGCTCGTAGAGGTAGCGGCTCTTGCGCACGTTCGACGCCTTGATGTCGAAGCGCAGGTCCGTGCGGATCGACGCGGTCTCCACCTCGACGGTTTCCTCGATGCGGCCGATGATGGCGGAGAGATTCATGAGCGCAGCTCCGGAGCCTTCGCTGTCGTGGCCGGATGTCTGCGAGAAATCCCCGTGTTCTGGCATGGAATCGTTCTCATCTCACTCTGGGGGCTAGAGGCTTTCGTCGGTGGCCGCCGGGTGCAGCTCAACGAGGGAATGCGCGGCGCGGCGCTGGATTTCATGGACGAGCGCCGTCGACAGCAGCCGCTGCTCGTCGAGGGCGGGCTTGTCCGGGTCCGCGGAGACGCCTTGGAGCGGCACCTTCTCCTCGCCGGCGGTGTAGTGGTCGCGCAGGATGCGGTCGGCGATGCCGATGCCGCCGCGCCTGGCCATCGTCGCGCCGAGCTGCTCGGCCAGGAGCGACTGCCACATCTCGCCGGCCATGCCGCCGCCATAGACGGACTCGGTGTCCTTGGGCAGCATGGTCTGGAGGAAGCTCTGCAGCACCATCGCCTCGAAGCGGGCGAAGGCGTCGGGCGTCGCGCCCGCCTGTCCGGCCGGGGACGGCGGGGCGGGTGTCTCGGCGACGCTGAAGGTGGCGTCCCGTGTCCCGGCGGCGAAGGAGGCGAGCCGCGTGCGCGCGGCCTCCGCTGCTGCCGGATCGGCGGCCCGTACGACGTCGAGTACGAGATCGCCCGCTGC
>JACZJD010000747.1 GCA_014860725.1 Aquamicrobium sp. | reverse complement strand
GCCGGCCCCGCCTTGCCGGCCCAGCGCTCGATGAACGCGAAGGCGACCGAGGACAGGATGGCGAGGCCGAGATAGATGAGGCAGGCGACGCCGAAGAACAGGAACGCCTCGCGGGTGACGCGCGCGGCGATGCCGGCCTGGCGGATGATGTCGGAGAGGCCGATGACCGAGACGAGCGCGGTATCCTTGATGAGGATGAGCCACAGATTGGACAGGCCCGGCAACGCGATGCGGATCAGCTGCGGCAGGATGATGAGTCGCATCGTCTGCCACCGCGTCAGGCCGATGGCGTGGCCGGCCTCGTACTGGCCGCGCGGAATGGCGCGGAAGGCGGAGAGGAAGACCTCGCTGGCATAGGAGGAGAAGACGACGCCGAGCGCCACCATGCCGGCGACGAAGGCGTTGATCTCGATCGAGGCGCCGGGGCTGAGCCAGGAGACGATGCGCTGGACGCCGAGCTGCGCGCCGTAGAAGACGAGGAACAGCGTCAGGAGCTCCGGCAGGCCGCGGAAGATGGTGGTGTAGATGTCGGCCGCCATGCGCAGCGAGCGCTCCGGCGACTGCTTGGCGAGCGCGATGGCGAAGCCCGCGGCGAGCCCCAGCGGCAGCGTGGCGAGCGCCAGCGACACGGTCACCAGCAGGCCCGAGGCGAGTTCGTCGCCCCAGCCGTCCGGCCCGAAGGCGAGCAGTGCGGCCATCCCTTCCATGCGCATTCCCGCCTGACGCGGCGGCCCGTCTCCCGATGCGGCGATCCCGAACGCCTACCGTGTCACGGACGCGCCGGTCGCTCTAGCTCTTTTGTGGTTCCCTGAAGAAAACCGTCCCGCAGCTCCCCGGAGCGGCAGGGAGACGGCGGGATCGCTCCCGCCGCCCCGAAGCGCGCCGGAGGTGCCGCGGCTCATTCGCCGAAGATGTCGAACGGGAAGTACTTGGCGTTGATCTCGGCGTACTTGCCGTTCTCGCGGATCGCGGCGATGGCCGCGTTCAGCTTCTCGGCGAGCGCGGTGTCGCCCTTGCGGATGGCGATGGCGATCCTGTCGTCGCTGCTGACGGAGTCGCCCTTGAACTCGCAGCAATCCTTGCCGTCTTCCTGGAGCCAGCCGTACTGGACGCCGAAATCGGCCAGCACCGCGTCGAGCCGGCCGTTGGCGAGGTCGGCCCAGGCCTCGAGCTGCGACGGATAGCCCTTCACGTCGGCGTTGGGGTAGTTCTCCGTGGCGAAGGAGGCGGCGATGGTGCCTTCCTGCACGCCGATCGACTTGCCGTCGGCGTTCTCCGGCATCAGGTCGGAATCCTTGGGCGCGACGAAGACCAGCGAGTTGGTGTAGTAGGGATCGGTGAAATCGACCTGCTTCAGCCGCTCCTCGGTGATCGACATCGAGGCGACGATGGCGTCGAAGCGGTTGGCCTGCAGCGCCGGGATGATGCCGTCCCAGTCCTGCGTGACGAACTCGCACTCGACCTTCATCTCCTCGCAAAGCGCACGGGCGATGTCGATGTCGAAACCGACGAGCTGGCCGTCGGAGGTGAGGTTGTTGAAGGGCGGATAGGCGCCCTCGGTGCCGATCCGGAGCTTCTCCTGCGCCTGCGCGGCGCCCAGGCCGAGTGCGAGGGCGGCAGCCGACAGAACCAGCGAAACCCGTGAAGTGATACGCATGTCGTTCCTCTCTGTTGGTGTGCCGCAGCAGCGAGGCCGCGGCATAAGGTCAAGCGCGGTCTTTCACGCACTTTGAATGCGATATTCCCATTGTTTTTCGCAGGAATGCAATCGCGAAATAAGGCGATGCGGCAAAGCCGGCCTTGACATTTCAACGCATGCCCATGGCCGTTTCGACGAAATCGGCGATCGCGGGGACGGCGTCGAGCGAAAACACCGGAACGCCCGCATCGGCGACCGCGTGATCGGCGGCGATGGCCACGACATTGGCCGAGGCGGGCAGCGGCGTGTGGTCGCCGGCCTCGGTGCGGCGCACCTCGATCTTGGGGTGGTCGCCGGTCTTGAAGCCCTCGACGACGACGAGGTCGCAGGGCGACAGCCGGGCAAGAAGCGCCTCGAGCGGCGGCTCGTCCTCGCCGCGCAGCTCGTGCATCAGCGCCCAGCGCTTGCCGGTCGTCAGCAGCACCTCGCTGGCGCCCGCCCGGCGGTGGCGGAAGCTGTCGGTGCCCTCGTGGTCGACGTCGGCGTCGTGGTGGGCGCGCTTGACGGTCGAGATGCGCCAGCCGCGGCCGACGAGCTCGGCGACGAGGCGTTCCGTCAGCGTGGTCTTGCCGGAATTCTTCCATCCGGCGATGCCGATGACGCGATTGCTCATGATGCTCTCCGCAGGATCGCCTCGGCCGCGGCGAAGTCGGCGGGCGTGTTGACGTTGAAGAACGGGTCGAGGCCGCCTGCCGGCGGGAACTCGACGGCGACGTGACGCCCGCCTTCGATGAAGGCGCCGGCGCGGCGGCCGCCGTCGCCGATGTAGCCGGCGAGCCGGTCGGCGACGCCGAGCGGCCACAGGGCGAA
>JACZJD010000746.1 GCA_014860725.1 Aquamicrobium sp. | reverse complement strand
TTCATCGGCCGGGTGCGCTCGCCGTGGACGAGCCGCGAGCAATGCCCGCGCAACGTCGCCGCCGCGCGCGAGGCCGGCCGGCCCGCGGCCGTCGAGATCGCACCGGAATACCGTGCCGGCCTCGCCGGGCTGGAGGGCGCGAGCCACGTCATCGTCCTCACATGGCTCGACCGCGCGCGGCGCGACCTGATCGTGCAGAAGCCGCGCCATGCCGAGCGGCCGCGCGGCACCTTCGCGCTGCGCTCGCCGGTCAGGCCCAATCCCGTCGGGCTGCACGTCGTGCGGCTGACCGGGCTCGACGTCGAGGCCGGCATCCTCGCGCTCGACGCCATCGACGTGCTCGACGGCACGCCCGTCCTCGACATCAAGCCCTATTTTCCCGGCACCGACGCCGTGCCCGACGCGAGGGCGCCGGGCGGATGACGGCGGCGACGGCCAGAACCCGCGCCATCGCCAAGGCGCTGACCGCGCTGCTGCCGATGACGCCCTATGCCGACATCGAGGCGATCCGCCGCATGGCGGGCGCGCGCGACATGCGCGAACTGCCCGCCTCGATCGCCGTCTGGCTGGCGACCATCGCCCATGTCCGCCACGAGCACAGCGACTACGACCGGCTGCTGGCCGAAGGCTACGACCGCGACGCCGCCCGCTTCTTCGTGGTCGACCAGATCAACGAGACCCTGACGCGGTGGCGGGCGACGCGGCTGCTGGATGCGGATGAGAGCGAATAGCGAATAGGGAGTAGCGAATAGAACGGGATCGCGGCTTTTCGTGAAAGCAATCCCTATTCGCTACTCCCTATTCGCTATCCGCTCAGTATATCCATTGCTCCGGTATCCGCACCGAGACCGGCTCGTCCGCCGCGATGCGTCCGGGCTTCTCCACCCAGGCGACGATGCCGCGCAGCCGCTGCGCCGATTTCGGGAAGGCCAGCGCCCCGGCGTCGAGATCGGCCATCCCCGCGCGCTCGGCCACCAGTCGGCCGGCGATGCGGCACGGCTTGTTCTGCCCGTCGACCTTGAGCGTCACCCCGCCCGCGAAAAACAGCAGCGTGCCGGCGGGCAGCATCGACAGATGCGGCACGCCGTCGAGCGACAAGTTGGCCCCGATCCATTCGGGCCGGATTTCCGCAAGCCCCATGCGCTGCGCCACGGCCGCCAGCTCGTCGGGCGCGACGATGGAGAGCTGCCGCTCGTTGCGCATCTCCGTGCCGCGCGGATACCACGGCTCGCGCCCGCCCGAGCGGCGGGTGAAGCCGGTGTGGTAGTCGCCCGCGATCCCGTCGAAGGACAGCTCCAACGCCGGCACGGCGACGGTCTCGAACGTATCGCGCGGCGCGACGAACGTGCCCGCCACGCGGCCGGAGAGCTTTCGCGCGGGGCGGATGTCGATCTCGGTTGCCTGCAGCGGAAACAGCGCGGTCATCGCCCGTCCTCTCGATGATGGAAAGGGCGGACCATGCCCGCCGCGGGCCGGCGGGTCCAGTCAAAACCGCTGACGAACCCATGAGCGGGCGTGATGGCCGCGCCGGGCGGAAGCGGCCGCTACATCATGCGCACGAGCGCGCCGCCGATGGAGTAGCCCGCGCCATAGGTGCACAGAAGCCCGTAGTCCCCGGCCTTCATGTCGCGATGGTTCCAGGCGAGCGCGACGACCGCGCCGGCGGCGGCGGTATTGCCCAGCTCCTCCAGCACCATCGGCGCGACGTCGTGGCCGATCTCGCGCCCGAAGGCGAGCTTCAGGATCATCTGGTTCATGCGGGCATTGGCCTGATGCAGCCAGAAGCGCCGCACCGTGTCGGGCGTGCGGCCGTGCTCGGCGAGGAAGTCGACGATGAAGCGGTGGCTCGCCACCGTCACGTCCTTGAACACCTTGTTGCCCTGCTGCTTGATGAGGTTGCCCTCGGAGGGGATGATGCTGACGTCGCGCTGCGCCGCGCGGTTGAGATAGCCGAAGTTCGAGCGGATGTTGTTCGAGAACTGCGTCCAGTTGCGCGTGTCGAGAACCTCGAACCGGCCGGGCCGCACCTCGCCCTCCTCCGCCGCCTCGACGAGAAGCGCAGTCGCCGCATCGCCGAAGATGAAATGCGTTTGCCGGTCGCGGAAGTTGAGATGCGCGGTGATCAGCTCCGGCGTGACCACGAGCGCGCGCCGGTGTGCGCCGCTGCGCACGAGGTTGAAGGCCACGTGCAGGCCCGCCGCCGCCGACGAGCAGCCGAGCGACAGGTCGAACGCCGCGCCGCGGGCGCCGATCTCCTGCTGGATCTCGATGCCGATCGAGGGATACATGCGCTGCAGGTGCGACGAGGCGCAGATGACGAGGTCGACGCTCTCCGCCGCCACGCCCGCATCCTCGAGCGCCGCCCGCGCCGCCGACGCGCCGAACTCGGCCAACACGGAGAGCGCGTCGTCGTCGCGCGCGGGAATGCGCGGCGTCATCCGCTCAACCTCGAGGATGCCGTCGGCCGTGTGGACATGGCGGCGCCGGATGCCGGAGGCGTGATAGATGAAGTCGGCGCTCGACTTCTGCAGCGGCTCCTGGCCGCGCGCCTCCCGCACGAGATTCTCGCTCTCGACCCACAGGTTGAAGCAGTCGACCAGTTCCTCGTTGCTGATGGAAGCGGGAGGAACGGTGACGCCGATGCCGCTGATGATGACGCGATTCATGGCCTTGCCCCGAACGTGGCGACGCATGCGGCCGGGCCACGCCCGCCGCACCGGCTAAAACTAGGCCGATTGCCTTTACGGCAGATTAACCGTGGCCGGGAAGCGAAAGTTCGGGCCGGACGGGGAAAACCTCCGATGCGCGGCGACTTTCGAAGCCGAATCGAGCAAGATTGACTTGTCATTTGAGTTCTGCTTTTGTTCCAGTGATTTCGAGAGGACCACGCACGATGAATGCTGAGCCAAGGAGCGCCGCGCTCGATCTGCTGCGCAAGACCGAAGGTTACGCCTTTCAAACCGTGCTGGCCGATCCGCCCTGGCGCTTCACGAACCGGACCGGCAAGGTCGCTCCCGAACACCGGCGGCTTGCGCGTTACGAGACGATGACGACGGAGGCCATCTGCGAGCTTCCGGTCAAGGACCTGACAATCGAGCCCGCCCACCTCTATCTCTGGGTGCCGAACGCCCTCCTCCCGGACGGCCTCAAGGTCATGCAGGCGTGGGGCTTCGAATACAAGGCCAACATCGTCTGGCACAAGGTCCGGAAGGACGGCGGCTCGGACGGGCGCGGCGTGGGATTCTATTTCCGGAACGTCACGGAGCTGCTGCTGTTCGGCATACGCGGAAAGAATGCCCGGACGGAAGCGCCCGGACGCAGCCAGGTCAACTACATCTCGTCGCGCAAGCGCGAGCATTCGCGCAAGCCCGACGAGCAGTACGATCTGATCGAAAGCTGCTCGAAAGGCCCCTATCTGGAGCTGTTCGCGCGCGGGACGCGGCCGGGCTGGACATACTGGGGCAATCAGGCCGACGAGACATACCGGCCGACCTGGAAGACCTACGCCTACAATTCGGCGGCGGAAGCCGCAGAATGAGCCGCGCGCCAGCGTTCGAGATCGGAAATGCATTCGGCCTTGATGCCTAGGGCGAGGACCGGGCATCCTCCGTTGCGGCCGGCATTCAGCCTGTAGATCAACTTGCCCCACCATGTCGTGCTGGCACCGTATTTCGGCCAGATCGGCACGGGCAGGCCGTCCTTGAAGACGGGGTTGCCCGCCTTGTCGAGCGCCTGGCCGAGCTCGCGGAAGATATGGTTGAGGGAGGTGTCGCGGGTGACGATCACGGCCGCGTCGATCGCGCCGGCCTCGGCAAACGCGGCAAAGGCGTAAAGGTCCCGGTCGAAGGTCTGATCCTTGGAATTCCACTCGAAATCGAAGGCGAGCCTGTTCTTCACATAGTCGATCTTGTGCCCGTCGAGAAATCGCTCCCGCACATAGGACGTCGATTTCTGGACGGTGATCGGCTTGCCCTGCGCCGAATGGCCGACGACCTCGCGCCATTCGCGCTTGATGTGCAGGTCGCCCGATATCGTCGTCTCGTTCCAGCCCTTGTGACGCAGCAAGCGCGATATCGCCTTGGGGATCTCGGATTCGTTTCCGCCCGGCCTGCGGATCATGTCGGTGGTGATCTCGAACGCTTCGAGCGCCTCGATCACCTCGCCGAATTCCTTCGGCATGCCGAACTTCAGGATCGAGGCGGCCTTGCGGTAGCTGGCGACGCGAAATTTCCGGAGGATGGAAGGCGGCAGCGCCGCCTCCACGAGCTCTTGCGGGTCCGAGGAAACGGAAGGAACCTCCGCCGCCTCGTGGGCGACGTCGAGTTCCAGTTGTTCCGCTTCGTCTTCGGACATCACGCGCCGAACCCTATCGCGTCAGGCGCTTGTATGTCACGCGCCTGGGGTTGACGGCATCGGGGCCGAGGCGGCGAATCTTGTCGGCCTCGTAGTCCTCGAAATTGCCTTCGAACCACTCGACATGGCTGTCGCCCTCGAAGGCGAGGATGTGGGTGGCGAGCCGGTCGAGGAACATGCGGTCGTGCGAGATGATGACGGCGCAGCCGGCGAAGTTCTCCAGCGCGTCCTCGAGCGCGGCCAGCGTCTCGGTGTCGAGGTCGTTGGTCGGCTCGTCGAGCAGGATGACGTTGCCGCCCGACTTCAGCATCTTGGCGAGATGCACCCGGTTGCGCTGGCCGCCGGAAAGGTTGCCGACCTTCTGCTGCTGGTCGCCGCCCTTGAAGTTGAAGGACGAGCAGTAGGCGCGCGAATTCACCTCGTGCCTGCCGAGCTTGATGATGTCGCTGCCGCCGGAAATCTCCTCCCACACCGTCTTGTTGGGGTCGAGATGGTCGCGGCTCTGGTCGACATAGCCGAGCTGCACCGTATCGCCGATGCGGATCTCGCCCGAATCCGGCTTCTCCACCCCGGTGATCATCTTGAACAGCGTCGACTTGCCGGCGCCGTTGGGGCCGATGACGCCGACGATGCCGCCGGGCGGCAGGCGGAAGGAGAGGTCGTCGATCAAGAGGCGGTCGCCGAAGCCCTTGGAGAGGTTGTCGGCCTCGATCACCACCTGGCCGAGCCGCTCGCCGGCCGGGATGACGATCTGCGCGTCGCCGGGGCGGCGGTCGTTGGCCGCGCGCACCAGCTCGTCATAGGCCTTGATGCGCGCCTTGGACTTGGCCTGCCGCGCCTTCGGCGAGGAGGCGATCCACTCGCGCTCGCGCGCCAGCGCCTTCTGGCGGGCGCCCTCCTCGCGCTCCTCCTGCGCCATGCGTTTGGCCTTGGCTTCGAGATAGGCCGAGTAGTTGCCCTCGTAGGGAATGCCGCGGCCGCGGTCGAGCTCGAGAATCCAGCCGGTGACGTTGTCGAGGAAGTAGCGGTCGTGGGTGATGATCAGCACCGAGCCGGGATATTCGCGCAGGTGCTTTTCCAGCCACGCCGTGGTCTCGGCGTCGAGGTGGTTGGTCGGCTCGTCGAGGAGGAGGAGGTCGGGCTGCGACAGGAGCAGCTTGCACAGCGCCACGCGGCGCTTCTCGCCGCCCGAAAGCGTGGTCACGTCGGCATGGCCGGGCGGGCAGCGCAGCGCCTCCATCGCCATCTCGACCTGCGAATCGAGGTCCCACAGGTTCTGGCTGTCGATGACGTCCTGCAGCTTGGCGGCCTCGTCGGCCGTCTCGTCCGAGTAGTCCATCATCAACTCGTTG
>JACZJD010000745.1 GCA_014860725.1 Aquamicrobium sp. | reverse complement strand
CAGCGCGGCCGCCTGGGCTCGATCGCCGCGCTCCTGGACAAGCCAGCGGACGTCGAAGCGGGGCAGGGTGGTGGTGTCCTCCTCCGTGGTGCCGAACGCCAGCGACGCGGCGGAGTAGGCAGCGAGCACGTTGATGTCCATCCGATTCCTCGGCGCGGTCGGGTCCGTCTCCACCTCCCGCACATAGACGCCGGCGAGGCAAAGAAGATCATCAGCGACGTTCCCGCTGAACGAACGCGCCAGCAGCCTGTCGACGGTCATGCCGGCGTCGAGCGCCGGCCATGACAGGCGAAGCGGGGCGATGTCGACGTCGCGCCGCGACTGCGCGTCCGCGCCGGCGAGGAAATCGACGTCCGCATAGGCCACCGAGAAATATTGGCCGTCGGCCAGCTTCACCGTGAGGTGAAGATCCTCGAACTCCACGGCGATGATCTCGGGAAACGCCTCATAGGCCGCGGGTTCGTGCACGTGGTCTAGGGCGGCGTCTTCACCACCTTCAGGGCCTGCGCTATCATTTCCTGCAGCGCCTCCGTTCTCGACCGTCTGGTCATCGCCCGGTACTGCGCCTCCAGCCTGCGCTGCGTCGCCCACAGCGCCGTTAGGCTGGGCGGCTTCAGCCGCGGCAGCGCCGCCGGCATCGGTCTCGAGCGCAGCCTGTTCGGCCGGCCCAGCGCTTCCAGCGTCGGCCTGGGTTTCGTGTGCCGTCGCTTCATCGTCCTTCCTCTTCCTGCTCATTCCTCGTCCTTTCCCGTTGCGAGGTCGTTGAAATCGTCGCCGACATGGCTCTTCATCACCGCCACCGGCTTTCCGTGCCGCTCCAGCTCCTCGAGGCCGCGCTCGAGCACGCGGTTCGCCTGGGCGTTGCCGGCGTTGTTGTCGCGCGCCACGTAGATTTCGCTGACGATCGGCAGCTGCGCCGGCACGCAGCCGATATTGCCGAGGTCGCCGGCGGCCCAGATGCGCGCCTCTGCCGACAGCTCGGCCGCCAGGCTCGCCGCCGTCTCGATGCCCTCGGCCACGATCACCGGGCCGGCCGGCGTGGCGTCGTCCCACTGCCAGAACGGCACCAGCGACGGCCCGGTGGCGATCTCGATCACCGAGAACTTCTTCTCGCCGAACATCAGCTTCGCCGGCTGCACCGGCGCCTTCGCCGGCGCCACCGGGTCGAGGAAGGTGACATGGCAGCAGGAAACCACGCCGATCGACGAGCGCATGGCGCTGTGGATCGCCGGATAGAGCGGCCCCTCCGCCTCCTTGAAGCGCCGGCCGGCCGCATCGGTGCGCCACTGCGCGCCCTTCCACCATTCGGTGCCGGCGGAAAAGCGGAAATTCTTGCGGTTCAGCGTCGCGATCTTCTCGAGCGCGGCCTGCCGCACCGCGAAATAGGCGCGCGCATGCGCCTCGGCCGCGTTTCCGGTGGCGGTGCCGAGCGTGCGCGCAGGGCCGTACTCGCCGGCGCCGGCCGGGGTGAAGAACAGCCGGTCGGCCTCGGCGAGGCTCCAGCGCCGCTTCTGTTCGGCGCGCTTCTCCTCGGCCTGCTTCTTCTTCGCCGCGGCGAAGCGCATGGCGTCGCGCTCGGCCGGCGACAGCTTCTTCAGCCCGAGGAAGTCGCGGGCCCAGGCGAGCGCGCCCTTGGTGTCCTGGCCGGTCAGATATTCGACGAGGCCGATCACGTCGCCCTTGCAGCCGTCGCGGCCGTTGCGGTGGTCCGTCCAGGCGCCGGTATCGCCGCCGGTGACGCGCACCTTCAGCGCCGGCGTCTTCCTGTCGTCGCCGGCGACGCGCGGGTTGTAGCTCACCCACTGGCCGCTCTCCATGCGCCCGTGCGGCAGCAGCTCGCGGCACAGCTCGGAAATCCGGTCCTGCAGGCCGGCGCGGATTTCGGGGATGTCGGAGCGCAGCTTCATGGCGGCGACCTATTTCGGCGGAATGACGGCCAGGATGGCCAGGAGGAGCCAGAACGTCGCCCGGTCCACCGCGCCGCGCCGGTAGTGCGCGATCGCATAGACCAGGGCTACCAGCATGATGACGGCGTCGAGGAAGCGCACAGTGTCGTACATTAATGCACCCCGTTGAGCAGCATGTTGCGCCGGCGTTGCGCGCTGCGACGCTCGGCCTCCTCGGCCCATTCGGCCAGTTCGACGATGCCGGGGCACCGCACGCGCAGCAGCTCGACATGCTGGCGATAGTCGAGCCCGCGCGCCACGGCGCAGCGGCCGTCCCATATCCGGCCGTCGTCGCAGCTTGGCGCGTTGCCGACGTGAGCGGCGATGTAGAGCGGGCAGAAGCGGACGTCGCTGTGAGGGCAGGCTGTGTTATCCGACATCACACCCCCTCCAGGAGCGGCACGGCGGCCGCAGCGTTGAACCGGATCGCATCGTCCTTCCGCGTCAGCGCCTGCCGGCATGGCGGTATCCAGATGAAGCGCGTGTGCTTCCAGTCGTGCGGTGGGTGCTTGCGCCACGCTACCCAGCAATAGGCGGTCGCCGTCTTGCCGGCGGGGTCCCAGCGACCCTTGTGCATCGGCACGCGCTCGGCGAACTGTGCGATGATCTGCGGCTCGCGCTTGCGGAATAGGCTGGCGTAGCGGCCCTGTCCCTCGAGGAAGGCGGTGCGCACCAGCATGGCGACGCCGCGCCGCGCCACGTTGAGCGCGTGCTGGATGAACGCCTCGGCGAGGTTGAACGGCGGGTTGCTGATTACCCAGTTGGCCGAATAGTAGGTGGCGTAGCCGGTGAGGAAATCGACCACCTCGCCGAAGCCGTAGGGGTGCACGTCGCTCGCCGTTACCTGCTCGAAGTACTCGGCGAGCGCCACCGCCATATGACCTTCGCCGCAGGCCGGCTCCAGCGCCTCGCCCTTGAAGGCGTCCGGCCAAGGCCCCCACAGCTGCGGCATCACGTGCTCGCAGAACGCCCGCGTCGCCCACGGCGGCGTCGGGAAGAAGTCGAGGCTGTCGGCCGGCTCCACGCGCCGCGCCATCACCGCCGTCGAGGTCAGCCGCGCCACGCTCATGCCGCTGCTCCCGGCCGCGCCATGAACGTCGCCAGCGCCTCGGCGATGCGGTGCGACAGCAGCTGCCAGCGCGGCGCCGTGGGCTTGCCCGCCCGCCGCAGCTCCCGAATCTCGGCCGCCACCAAGTCGTCATGCTCCAGCATGTCGAACTCCTCGTGGAAGGTGGCGAGCTGCTGCGCCGCCAGCCGCGCTGCGTCCGCCGTCGTCGCCACGGCGGTGATCCATGCCGTGAGCAGGCTCGACGACCACGCAATGGCGAGGTCGCCATAGATGGACTGGCGATAGGCGGCGAGCGCCTTGGTGACGGCCGCCTCGCCGTGCCGGTCGATCAGCTCGCGCACCACTGCCACGGCGTAAATCTCGCCGCCCCGCTTGGCGGCAGCGCTGCCGTAGGACGTCATCAGCCGGCAGCCGGCGTTCTGGCAGGTGCGCTGCGCCGCCACGGCCCAGCCTTCGCCGGCCGCAAGCGCCGCCTTGTAGATCGCGCCGGGCGTGATCTTCACCACCGAGCCGTTGATCGCCGAGAACGCTGCCGCCTGGCCGGCGCGGTCGAGCGCCTGGATGACGCACGGCACGCGCCGGAGCCCACATAGCTTCGCGGCCGTCACCCGGTGCTGGCCGTCGATGATCGCATAGCGGCCGAGCGAGACGGGCGCCACCGTCACGGCGCCGAACTTCGTCCATTCGAAGCGGGCCGCGATCTGCTCGATCGCCCGCCGGCCGGTCTTGTTCACCTCGCGCTGGTATTCCGGGTCGATGACCAGCTTGTCGACCGGCAGCCATTCCATGACGGGCTCCGGCCCCGGGTCGCGAGGGGGGGGGTACGGCGAGGCCGTCGGTGATGATCGCGCGCATCACGCCCTCCCTCTCACGGCTTCGGCACCGGCAGCGAGATGCGCGCCGGCGCCGGCCCGGAAACCTCGATCGTGTAGCCGCCGGCGCGCGTCTGCCCGCGCAGCACCTTCACGCTGATGCCGGGCAGCTTCTTGCCGTCCGGGCCAAGGCCGCCGATCTGCTCCAGCACTTCCTGGGCGATGCGGTCGCGCAGCTCGTCTTCGCTGACCGAGGCATGGAAGCTGATGACGTCGGGGCGGATGAGATTGACCATCATGCCCTCCCGCCGTCGTGGACACGGGCCTCGAGCTGCGCCACCATTTCCTTCAGCGCCACGATCATGTCGGCGCGCGCGCCGTTGCTGATCCAGTTCATCCGGCCGGCCTCGGCCTTGCCGAACTCGAAGATCAGCACCGCGAAGCCGTATTTCCGCTTGTGCGGCAGGCCCGGCAGCTGCTCGCCGTTCAGGAACTCGTCGAGCGTCATGGCGATGGCGTTCGCCTGGGCGTTGACGTCGGGGGCGATCGGGTCCATCACGCATGCCCCTCGCAATCGCCGATGGCGCCGGTCTTCTTCGCCGCCATCTTTCTGCGGGCCTCCGCGACGTTTTCGAGCACGTCCCGCGCCACGTTCTGCGCCATATCGAGCGACATGACGGCGGTGGCGAACTCCTTCTCGTGCTTGTCGACGAGAACGATGTGGATGCTCGGGCAGCCGCAGTGCCCTACATAGAGGCTTGCGGCCGTCGGTATGTCGTTGTCTTTCATGTCGGCTCTCCCATGATCCAGTCTCGCAGCATGTCCACCATCCGCTCGAAGGCGCTGCCCTCGTCGCGGATGGCCTCGAGGTCCTTGCAGGCCTCGGAGACCGCCTGTTTCGTCATGCCGGCGGCCTCGCCGACGGCGGTCTTCGTGAACCCGCACTCGGTGGTCAGCAGGTAGAGCGCCAGGCGCCGCACCTCGGCCGCCGCCACCCAGTCCGGGCATTGCGTGGCGCGCCGCGCCGGGTCCGCGCTCTGCG
>JACZJD010000109.1 GCA_014860725.1 Aquamicrobium sp. | reverse complement strand
GCGGCCGTCTTCGCCGGCATCGAGGGCACGCGGCCGGTGCTGGTCGAGATTCAGGCGCTCGTCGCGCCCTCGCCGCCCGGCTCGCCGCGCCGGGCCGTGGTCGGCTGGGATTCGGCGCGGCTGTCGATGGTGCTGGCGGTGCTGGAGGCGCATTGCGGCGTGCGCTTCTCGCAGCACGACGTCTATCTCAATGTCGCCGGCGGCTACCGCATCGCGGAGCCGGCTGCCGACCTTGCGGTGGCCGCCGCGCTGGTTTCGTCGCTGACCGGTCTTGCCCTTCCCGTCGATTGCGTCTATTTCGGCGAAATCAGTCTCTCGGGTGCGATCAGGCCCGTCGCGCATGCCCAGCAACGCCTCAAGGAGGCGGAAAAGCTGGGTTTTTCGCAGGCGGTGATGCCGGCTTCGGGCGACGAGAAAGGCGGCCGGGAAGCACGGCGGGCGTTTCAGCCGGCTACGCTTTCCGATCTGGTCGCACGCATTGCCGGATCGCGGGCACGCGACGCGGCGGACTGAAGGGACCAAGGCGGCAAGCGGCCCCCCGCTGCCCTGACGGAGTGGAGCTGAATGCCCATCACCCTGCTTGACGGCGTCCTCGTCGGCTTCACGCTCGTTTCGGCAGTGCTCGCGATGGTGCGCGGCTTCTCGCGCGAGGTCCTGTCCATCGCCTCCTGGATCGCGGCGGCGGCGGCGGCCTATTTCTTCCACCCCGCTGTATTGCCCTATGTGCGTCCCTATATAGACAACGACAAGGTGCAGCTCGCGGCGGCGGCGGCGATCGTCTTCTTCATCGCGCTGATCGTGGTCACGGTCATCACCATGAAGATCGCCGATTTCATCATCGACAGCCGCATCGGCGCGCTCGACCGCACGCTTGGCTTCCTCTACGGAGCGGCGCGCGGTATCCTTGTGGTTGCGGTCGGCCTGTTGTTCTTCTCGTGGCTGGTCGGGCCGAACCCTCCGGCGTGGATCGCCGAGGCGAAGTCGCTGCCGCTCCTGGAAGGCGTGGGCGACTGGCTGGAGGGCCTGCTGCCCGACGATCCGGAGAACACGATTCTGGACCGGCTGAAGACGAACGACGACTCGGGCGCGCAGCTCGAGAACTGACAGGCGGCCCCGGAACGGGCGTACGGAAACCGAAAACCAGGCGAGAGGCGCGGCCCCATGGCGGACGCAGACGATACCCCGTTTTCATCCGGTTCGGACGATCGCTTCCATGACGAATGCGGCGTCTTCGGCATTTTCGGCCGTCAGGACGCGGCCGCCATCGTCACGCTCGGCCTGCATGCGCTGCAGCATCGCGGGCAGGAGGCGGCGGGCATCGTCTCCTATGACGGCCAGCAGTTCCACGTCGAGCGCCATGTCGGCCTGATCGGCGACACCTTCACCAAGCAGTCGGTGCTCGACCGGCTGAAGGGCCACCGCGCCATCGGCCACACCCGCTACGCCACCACCGGCGGCGCCGGCCTGCGCAACGTGCAGCCGCTGTTCGCGGAGCTCGCCGACGGCGGCATCGCGGTCGCCCACAACGGCAACCTCACCAACGCCATGACCGTGCAGCGCACGCTGCAAAAGCAGGGCTCGATCTTCACGTCCACCTCGGACACCGAGACGATCCTGCACCTCGTCGCCACCAGCCGCGAGAAGGACATCAACTCGCGCTTCATCGAGGCGGTGCGGCAGATCGAGGGCGCGTTCTCTCTGGTGGCGCTGACCGCCAAGAAGATGATCGGCTGCCGCGACCCGCTCGGCATCCGGCCGCTGGTGCTGGGCGACCTCGACGGGGCGTGGATCCTCGCCTCCGAGACCTGTGCGCTCGACATCATCGGCGCGCGCTTCGTGCGCGACATCAAGCCCGGCGAGATGGTGGTCATCACCACGAAGGGCATCGAGAGCATCTTCCCGTTCGAAAGGCAGAAGCCGCGCTTCTGCATCTTCGAATACGTCTATTTCGCGCGGCCGGATTCGACCATCGAGGGCCGGAACGTCTATACCGTGCGCAAGAACATCGGCATCGAGCTGGCCCGCGAGAATCCGGTCGAGGCCGACATGGTGGTGCCGGTGCCCGATTCCGGCACGCCGGCTGCCATCGGCTTCGCGCAGGAGGCCGGCATCCCGTTCGAACTCGGCATCATCCGCAACCACTATGTCGGGCGCACCTTCATCCAGCCGGGCGATTCGATCCGCCACATGGGCGTGAAGCTCAAGCACAACGCCAACCGAAAGATGATCGAGGGCAAGCGCGTGGTGCTGGTGGACGATTCCATCGTGCGCGGCACGACGAGCCAGAAGATCGTGCAGCTGGTGCGCGACGCGGGCGCGCGGGAGGTGCATATGCGCATCGCATCGCCGCCGACGATGTCGCCCTGCTTCTACGGCGTCGACACGCCGGAGAAGTCGAAGCTTCTCGCCTCGCGCATGTCGATCGCCGAGATGGCGGAGTTCATCCGCGTCGATTCGCTCGGCTTCCTGTCGATCGACGGCCTCTACCGCGCCGTGGGCGAGGCCGCGCGCAACGAGGAGGCGCCGCAGTTCTGCGACGCCTGCTTCACCGGAGAGTACCCCACCCGCCTGCTCGACCTCGAAGGCACGAGCAACGTGCGCACGCTGTCGCTGCTCGCCAGCAGCGGGTGAGAGGCGCCACGCTCAGGGCGAGACCAGCTTGAGGCCGACGATGCCGGCCGCGATCATGCCGATGCAGACGAGCCTGAGCGCCGCGGCCGGCTCGGAGAACAGCACGATGCCGAGGATGGCCGTGCCGATGGTGCCGATGCCGGTCCAGATCGCATAGGCCGTGCCGAGCGGCAGCGAACGCAGCGCAAGGCCGAGCAGGAACAGGCTGATCGCCATCGCCGCCACCGTCAGCAGGCTCGGCGTCAGCCGCGTGAAGCCGTGGGTGTATTTGAGGCCGACGGCCCAGCCGACCTCGAACAGACCGGCAAAGAACAGATAAATCCAAGACATAGCCCTTCTCCTTCACATGGAGGAGATGGGGCCGTCCCCATCGTTCGCGGCGTCCCGCATCGCGGGGCGCGCCGGGTCGTCCCGGCTGCGTCGATATGGGACGCGGCGCGCGCCCGGTCAAGGGTTTCCCGGGGGTTTCCCTCGCGCCTGCATTCGGCTAATCCGGCACGGAAGCCGGTGCGCCTTCGCAGGCGCGACGGCAGGACCGACACAGCGGGAGCAGCCATGTCCGAGACGCTCGATCTTTCCGGCCGCGTGGCCCTCGTCACCGGCGCATCGCGCGGCATCGGCTATTTTCTGGCGAAGGAGCTCGCGGCGGCGGGCGCCCATGTCGTCGCGGTCGCGCGCACCGTCGGCGGGCTGGAGGAGCTGGACGACGAGATACGGGCAGCCGGCGGACAGGCGACGCTGGTGCCGCTCGATCTCACCGACATGGCCGGCATCGACCGGCTGGGCGGCGCGATCCACGAGCGCTGGGGCAAGCTCGACGTGCTGGCGGCGAACGCCGCGATCCTCGGCGTCATCGCGCCCGTCGGGCATGTCGAAGCCAAGGTGTTCGAGAAGGTGATGGCGGTGAACGTGACGGCCACGTGGCGGATGATCCGCTCGGTCGATCCGCTGCTGAAGCTGTCGGATGCCGGCCGCGCCATCGTCATGTCCTCGGGCGCGGCGCATTCGGCGCGCGCCTATTGGGGACCTTACGCCGCCTCCAAGGCTGCGGTGGAGGCGCTGTCGCGCTCCTGGGCCGACGAGACCAGGAACACGCCGCTCCGAGTCAACTGCGTCAATCCGGGCGCGACGCGCACGGCGATGCGCGCCCAGGCGATGCCGGGCGAGAACCCGCAGACACTGCCGCATCCCTCCGAGGTGGCGAAGAAGATCGCGGCGCTCGCCAGCCCGGCGCTCACCGAGACGGGCCTGATCTTCGACGTGCCGGCCGGCCGCTTCGTCCGCTACCGCATGCCCGAATAGGCGCGAAGAGCGGCAACGCTATCGACCCCGCTTGCAGGGCGTGCTAGACGGGACCATATAAATCTCCGTCCTCTTGCCAGGGATACGGATCATGGCCCTTTCTCTCCGCCCGGCCGTCGCCGGCCTTCTCCTCGCAGGTTTCGCGCTCGCCGCGCCCGCCCATGCCGACGTGTTCAGCTCGCAGGGCTTCTCCGGCGAGACCACGACCATGGACAAGCTGCCCGGCGTCAACCTTGACGTCGTGCCCGGCTACGGCAACGGCCTCAGCAACTGCGCCGAGGACGAAACCCCGTCCTTCGCGACGCGCGGGCTCGCGCCGCAGAAGTCGACGACCTGCCGCTTCGGCAACTTCTCGATCACCTCGACGAACAACAACTCCGCGTCGCATCTCTACGACACGACCTATGGCGGGAACCCGCCGCCGTGGGTTCCGAACTGGCGGCCGTGAGGCCCGGAGATACGGACGCCCTATCCTGCCCGGTCGAAAGGCCGGGCAGTTTCGTTTCGGCCGGTCCTTCGTCCTATGCCTGCGCCTTGGCCGCCTCGCGCGCCTCGCGGCGGCGATAGGCGATGGCGCTGAACGGCAGGAAGACGAGGAAGGCGACCGCCGTCGCGGCCATCGTGTGCCAGGTGTAGCTGGCGAGCAGCGCCACATAGAGCACGGTGCCGAGGATCATCGGCATGACCAGATCGCGGCGCACCCGAATCCCGGTCTTGCCCGAATAGACAGGCAACTGGCTGACCATCAGGAAGGCGACCAGCACCGTGAACGCGCTCGCCGCGAAGGCGAAGGGCGCGCCGTGCGGCAGGCCGAGGAAGCCGAGATAGACCGGCAGCAGCACCAGCAGCGCGCCGGCCGGCGCCGGCACGCCGACGAAATAGTCGGCCTTCCATGCCGGGCTGTCGGTGTCCTCGAGCATCACGTTGAAGCGGGCGAGCCTGAGGCCGCAGGCGATGGCGAACATCAGCGCCGCGATCCAGCCGAAGGCGCCCGCCTTGTCGAGCAGGTAGACGTAGAGCACCAGCGCCGGCGCGACGCCGAAATTGACGATGTCGGCGAGCGAATCCATCTGCGCGCCGAACTTGGAGGCGCCCTGGAGCAGGCGCGCGATGCGGCCGTCCACCGCGTCGAGCAGCGCGGCGATCAGCACCATGGCCACGGCCAGCTCGAAGCGGTGCTCGAAGGCGAGCCGTATCCCGGTCAGCCCGGCGCAGACGGCAAGCACGGTGATGAGGTTCGGCACCACCATGCGCAGCGGAATCTCGCGCAGCCGCGCCCGGCGGGGGGCGCCATTGGGCGTGTGGGGCGCGGGAGCCATCGCCTCTCAGGACACCCGGACGAGCGGCGTCGCCGCGTCGGTGCCGTATTCGGCGATGACGGTCTCGCCGGCGACCGCGGTCTGGCCGACGGCGACCTTCACCACCGCGCCGGCCGGCAGGTAGACGTCGACGCGCGAGCCGAAGCGGATCAGCCCGAAGCGCTCGCCGACGGCGAGGTCGTTGCCCGGATCGGTCCAGCACACGATGCGCCGCGCCACGAGGCCGGCCACCTGCACCACGCCGAGGCGGCCGTTGGGGCTGTCGATGACGAGGCCGTTGCGCTCGTTCTCGGTGCTCGCCTTGTCGAGCTCGGCATTGAGGAACTTGCCGGGGCGATGCTCGACCACGGAGACCCGGCCGCGCACGGGCGCGCGGTTCACGTGGCAGGAGAACACGTTCATGAAGACGCAGACGCGCGTCATCTCGCCGTCGCCCAGCCCCAGCTCGCGCGGCGGCACGGCGGGGCCGACGGACGACACGACGCCGTCGGCCGGGCTGATGACGAGCTTGTCGCTGACCGGCGTGACCCGCTCGGGGTCGCGGAAGAAATAGGCGCACCAGGCGGTGAGGATCAGGCCGATCCAGAACAGGCTTGTCGAGACCAGGCCGAGCAGGATCGTCGCGCCCGCGAAAGCGGCGATGAAGGGCCAGCCCTCCCGGTGGACCGGCACGAAGGTGTTCCTGATCGTATCGGCAAGGCTCATGCGGCGTTCCGCTCCCGCGCTTCGAGGTTCGCCTGATAGCCTATCGGGCCGGATGCCGCAACGCGCGATTGGCCACGCACCCCTTCGCCGCCGCCCCCGTTCAGACCGGCGAACCGGGGGCAGGAAACAGTGATGCACGTCATTGTACCTTATGCACACCGCCCACAGCCTCCAGTTGCGGTTACCGCTTGAGATAAACAACTTATTATCGAACTCGTGGGTAGATGCCGCTGTTCTGGGGGAGTGAATGAACTCGCAACTCTTCATTGCGCTGCTCAATCCTGGCATCGGCCTGCTTCTCGCCTCGGCGTTCTTCCTGCTGTGGCTGAATCGCCGCGACCAGACCTATGTCGTCATCGCCGCCGCGAGCTACGTGCTGTCGACCCTCGGCTTCCTGATCCAGGACGTCGGACCGAACCTTCCCCACGACCTCGAGCGCCTGCCGTCCAACATCTGCTTCCTGCTGACCGGGTGCCTGCTGGTCTCGGCGGTGCTGCGGCGTTACCGGCTCGACATCCCCTATCTCGCCTTCGCGGCCATCGTGCTCGCGGGCGCCGGCGGCATGTACTGGTTCCTCGTCGAGCAGCCGAACCTGACCGCGCGCATCTATCTCATCAATTTCCTGGTCGGCGCGGTCGCGGTGATCGGCGCGGTCAAGCTCAGGCGCATCGAGAAGCAGCACCTCGTCGATCGGCTGCTGTTCTGGGCGCTCGTCGTGTCGGCGGCCAACTTCCTGCTGCGGCCGATCACCATCATGTGGCTCGCCGGCACGTTCGACAGTTTCGACAGCTTCCAGAGGTCGCTCTACTGGACGACGGTGCTGTTCACGCAGGCGATGATCTCGGTCATGTTCGCGCTGAACCTCCTCGTCGCCATCGCCATCGACCTGATCGCCGAGCTGAGGCAGGAAGCCAACACCGACAAGCTCTCGGGCCTTCTCAACCGGCGCGGCTTCGAGGTCGAGGCGGCGGCGGTGCTGGAGCGCTGCCGCGCCGAAGGCAGGCCGGCAAGCCTGCTGATCGCCGATCTCGACCACTTCAAGGCCATCAACGACACCCACGGCCATTCCGTCGGCGACCAGGTGATAATCCTGTTCGGCCGGCAGATCGCCCTGGCGGCGGCGGGAAAGGCGGTGGCCGGGCGGGTCGGCGGCGAGGAGTTCGCCGTCCTCATCCCCGGCATCGAGACGGGCGCGGCGAAGATCTTCGCCGAATCCCTGCGGACGGGCCTTGCGCTCTATTGCGCCGGGCAGCTGCCGTCGCCGCTCCTGCCGACCGTCAGCATCGGCGTCTGCGTCGCCCGGCCGGCGGCGGAGCTGCACGAGATGATGCGCCATGCCGACGAGGCGCTCTACCTCGCCAAGCGGCAGGGCCGCAATCAGGTGCAGGTCCATGCGCCGGCCGCGGACGATCCTGAGGCCGAACCCCTGCGCGCCTGACCGGCGGAAGAATGCCGGCCCCTACTCGGCCGGCGGCTCTACGCCTGCGGGCGCGCGGCGCTCGACGATGCCGAGCTCGTCCTCCTCGCGGACGCGGCGCAGCCGCTCCTCGGCCTCGGTCGCCTCGCGCTGGCGCGCCCACATCTCGGCGTAGAGGCCGCGTTTGGCCAGAAGCTGCGAATGCCGGCCGCGCTCGGCGATGCGCCCATCCTGGAGCACGATGATCTCGTCGGCGGAGATCACCGTCGAAAGCCGGTGGGCGATGACCAGCGTGGTGCGGCCCTGGCTGACGAGGTCGAGCGCGGCCTGGATCTCCTGCTCGGTGCGGGTGTCGAGCGCCGACGTCGCCTCGTCGAGCATCAGGATCGGCGGGGCTTTCAGGATCGTGCGGGCGATCGCCACGCGCTGCTTCTCGCCGCCCGACAGCTTCAGGCCGCGCTCGCCGACCATGGTGTCGTAGCCGTCCGGCAGGCGGGCGATGAAATCGCCGATCTGGGCGAGATCGGCCGCGCGCTCCACCTCCTCGGCCGTGGCCTCCGGGCGGCCGTAGCGGATGTTGTAGCGGATGGTGTCGTTGAACAGCACCGTGTCCTGCGGCACCATGCCGATCGAGGCGCGCAGGCTTTCCTGCGTCACGTCGCGGATGTCCTGCCCGTCGATGCGGATCGCGCCCGACTGGATGTCGTAGAAGCGGAACAGAAGCCGCGAGATCGTCGACTTGCCCGCGCCCGACGGCCCGACGATGGCCACCGTCCTGCCGGCCGGCACCTCGAACGACACGCCCTTGAGGATCGGCCGGGCCGGGTCGTAGGCGAAGTGCACGTCCTCGAACACCACCCTGCCCTCGCTGACGGCAAGCGGCTTCGCGTCGGGCCTGTCCACGACCTCGGCCCTGACATCGAGCAGGTCGAACATCTGCTCGATGTCGGTCAGCGCCTGCCTGATCTCGCGATAGATGAAGCCGATGAAGTTCAGCGGCACGGAAAGCTGCATCAGCATGGCGTTGACGAAGACGAAATCGCCGATGGTGTGGGTGCCGCGCGTCACCTCCCACGCCGACAGCGCCATCACCGCGGCCATGCCGACGCCGAAGATGACGCCCTGGCCGAAGTTGAGCCAGCCGAGCGAGGTCCAGGTGCGGGTCGCCGCATCCTCGTAGCGCGCCATCGAGCGGTCGAAGCGCGCGGCCTCCATCTTCTCGTTGCCGAAATACTTGACCGTCTCGTAGTTGAGCAGCGAGTCGACCGCCTTGGTATTGGCGTCGGTGTCGCTGTCGTTCATCTCGCGGCGGATGGCGATGCGCCAGTCGCTCGCCCATACCGTGAACCAGGTGTAGAGCCACACCGTCGCGGCGATGATGACGACATAGATCCAGCCGTAGACCGCCCAGAAGATCACCGCCATCAGCGCGAATTCGAGCACCGTCGGCAGCGTGTTCAGGATGGTGAAGCGGACGATGGTCTCGATGCCCTTCACGCCGCGCTCGATGATGCGCGACAGGCCGCCCGTCCGACGCTCGAGATGGAAGCGCAGCGACAGCGCATGGAGGTGGATGAAGGTGCGGTAGCCGAGCTGGCGTACCGCATGCTGGCCGACGCGGGCGAACAGCGCATCGCGAAGCTGGTTCAGGCCGACCTGCACGATGCGCACGGCGTTGTAGGCGAGCACCAGCATCACCGGCGCGATGAGGATGGCGGGGATGTAGTCGGGCGCGGAAAGCTCGCCGGTCAGCGCGTCGGTCGCCCATTTGAAGAAATAGGGCACCAGCACCAGAACCAGCTTGGCGAGAACGAGGAACACGGTCGCCCACACGACACGCATCTTCAGGTCGGCGCGGTCGGCCGGCCACATATAGGGCCACAGATTGGCGAGAGTCTTCAGGGTGGAGCCGGAATCGGCGGAAACGGTCTTGTCGGACGCGGCGTTGTCGGACACGGGCAGGAATCCTGATAAGAGCGGTCAGTCGCACCGCCCGGCGGGCGGCGGCGTGCAGCACGAGACGAGCAGCCGCCCGATCGAGCCGGAAAGGGAGGCGAGCGCTTCGCGGTCGACCTCGTAGCGGGAGCGCGGGCGGCCCGGCGTCAGCCGCACCAGCCCGGCATCGACCAGCACCTTCAGGTGCTGCGACACGGTGGACTGGGCGAGATCGAGCCGCGCCACGACGTCCTTGCAGCAGCAGGCCTCCACCCCCGCCAGATGCTGGAGGATCTCGATGCGGGCGGGATGCGCGAGCGCGGCAAGCCGGTCGGCAAGCGCGGCGCGGTCGCTGCAGCCGTGCTGTGGCGGAGAGCTGTTCCGAAGCATATTCATCGTCCATCGGCGATATACGATGAAATCGCGGCGGGCAAGCGGCAGAGGGGAAAATCGCCGGGGCCACGCAGACTGAAAACCCAGGGCCATGCCTGAGGCGGCATGGCCCTGTCGGTTGAGTTCGGCCGTGGATGGCGTGCCCGGCAAGTATTTCACGCCGCGCGGGGAGAGGCCCACGCGGCGGGAGACGGCTATTCCTGGACCGCCTCGCGCTCCTCGGGCCGCACGGCCTGCTCGCCGATGGCGTCGAGGTCGGCCTGCTCACCCTCCGGCGTCTCGCTCGGCAGGGTGAAGACCTGCCCCGGCCAGATGCGGTTCGGATCGCGGATCTGGTCCTGATTGGCGAGGTAGATGGTCGAGTAGCGGATGCCGTGGCCGTCATCATCCGCCGCGGCGACTCGCTGTGGCGCATCTCGCGGCGGGTCTACGGC
>JACZJD010000744.1 GCA_014860725.1 Aquamicrobium sp. | reverse complement strand
GGCGGACCTGTCCTACGGGCGCAAGCGGGCGCTGGAGATCGCCACGACGCTGGCGCTCGACCCGGAGATGCTGCTTCTGGACGAGCCGATGGCGGGCATGGGGCATGAGGACGTGGAGCGCATCTCGGCGCTGATCCGGCGTATCTCGGCCAACCGGACGATCCTGATGGTGGAGCACAATTTGTCGGTGGTGGCGTCGCTGTCGGACACGATCACGGTTCTGGCGCGGGGCAAGGTGCTGGCGGAGGGCGACTACGCCACGGTGTCGAAGGATTCTCGCGTCATCGAGGCCTATATCGGAGCAGGACATGGCTGAAGCTGCGGTTGCGATGAAGACGGCAGCGGCTTCCGCGCCGCTGCTGGTCGTCAAGGACCTTCAGGCCTGGTACGGCGAGAGCCACGTGCTGCACGGGGTGACGTTCGACGTGCGTCCTGGCGAGGTGGTGACGCTTCTGGGGCGCAACGGGGCGGGCAAGACCACGACCTTGAAGTCGATCATGGGCATCCTGCCCAAGCGCAAGGGCTCGGTCACCTTCCAGGGCAAGGAGCTGATGCATGCGCCGGCGCGCTACGTTGCGCGCGAGGGCATCGCGTTCTGCCCGGAGGAGCGGGGCATCTTCTCGTCGCTGAGTGTCGAGGAGAACCTGCTGCTGCCGCCGCAGGTGAAGCCGGGGGGCATGAGCGTGGAGCAGATCTTCGAGCTGTTCCCGAACCTGAAGGAGCGTCTGTCGAGCCAGGGGACGAAGCTGTCCGGCGGCGAGCAGCAGATGCTGGCGATCGGGCGCATCCTGAGGACCGGCGCGAAGATGCTGCTTCTGGACGAGCCGACGGAGGGTCTTGCGCCGGTGATCATCCAGCAGATCGGGGCGACGATCGCGCGGCTGAAGCAGGAGGGGTTCACGATCGTGCTGGTGGAGCAGAACTTCCGCTTCGCCTCGACGGTGGCCGACCGCCACTACGTCGTCGAGCAGGGCAGGGTCATCGACATGATCCCCAATGCCGAGCTCGAGGAAAATATCGATAAACTCCACGCCTATCTCGGCGTGTAGACGAGGAAAGGCCCGGCGCGACCGGCCGCAACGGAGGAGAAAGACATGAAGAAGACAGGATTTCTGCTGGCGTCCCTCGCAGCCTCGCTGATGGCGACGAGCGCGCTCGCGCAGGACATTTCGGTCAAGATCGGCGTGCTCAACGACCGCTCGGGCATCTATGCCGACCTCGCCGGCGAAGGCTCGGTGATCGCCGCGCGCATGGCGGTCGAGGATTTCGGCGCCGCCGAGAAGGGCATCAAGGTCGAGATCGTCTCGGCCGACCACCAGAACAAGCCGGACGTCGCCTCCACCATCTCGCGCCAGTGGCTCGACCAGGACGGCGTCAATGCCATCGTCGACGTGCCGACCTCCTCGGCCGCGCTCGCCGTCAACGAGATCGTCAAGGAGGCCAACGCGGTCTTCATCAACTCCGGCGCCGCTGCCTCCGACCTGACCGGCCCGGCCTGTTCGCCGCACACCGTCCACTGGACCTACGACACCTGGGCGCTCGCCAACGGCACCGGCTCCGCCATGGTGCAGCAGGGCGGCGACTCCTGGTTCTTCCTGACCGCCGACTACGCCTTCGGCCATGCGCTCGAGCGCGACACCTCGGCCGTGGTCGAGAAGGCGGGCGGCACGGTCGTCGGCGCGGTGCGCCATCCCTTCCCGGGCACGGATTTCTCCTCCTTCCTGCTCCAGGCGCAGGCCTCCGGCGCCAAGGTGATCGGCCTCGCCAATGCCGGCGGCGACACCATCAACTCGATCAAGCAGGCGGCGGAGTTCGGCATCACCCAGGCGGGCCAGGCGCTCGCCGGCCTGCTGATCTTCATCACCGACGTCCACGCGCTCGGCCTCGAGACCGCGCAGGGCCTGGTGCTGACCGAGAGCTTCTACTGGGATCTGAACGACCAGACCCGCGAGTGGACCGCCCGCTTCGAGGCGCTCGACGGCGACAAGCCGACCATGGTGCAGGCGGGCGTCTATGCCGGCGTGCTGCATTACCTCAAGGCCGTCGAGGCCGCCGGCACCAACGAGGCCGACGCGGTCGTGGCCAAGATGAAGGAGCTGCCGACCGACGATCCGCTGTTCGGCCAGGGCCAGATCCGCGCCGACGGCCGCAAGATCCACGACGTCTACCTGTTCCGCGTCAAGTCGCCGGACCAGTCCACGGGCGCGTGGGACTATTACGAGACGCTGGCGACCATCCCGGCCGACCAGGCGTTCCGTCCGCTCGAAGAGGGCAACTGCCCGCTGGTGCAGTAACCCACGGATGAAACGCGGCGCGCGCCGGGGCTTTCCGGCGCGCGCCGTTTGCGCAGCAATGCTTGCCGGGACAATCGGATGTTCGAGCTTTTGGGAATACCGCCGCAGGCTTTGTTTGGTCAGCTGCTGCTGGGTCTGATCAACGGGTCATTCTACGCGATCCTGTCGCTGGGTCTTGCGGTGATCTTCGGCCTTCTGAACATCATCAACTTCGCGCATGGGGCGCAGTACATGCTGGGCGCGTTCGTGGCGTGGATGCTGCTGAACTATCTCGGCATCGGCTACTGGTGGGCGCTGCTTTTGGTGCCGATCGCGGTGGGGGCGTTCGGCATCGTGCTGGAGCGGCTGATGATC
>JACZJD010000743.1 GCA_014860725.1 Aquamicrobium sp. | reverse complement strand
TCCCGCCCCCAGGCCCTGTCCCAGTCGAGGACGCAGACGGAATGACATCGACCATCGAACTCAACGGCGTCTCGAAATCCTTCGGCCCGATCCAGGCCGTCAGGGACGTCTCCTTCTCGCTCGGCGAGGGCGAGATCGTCGCGCTCGTCGGCCACAACGGCGCCGGCAAGACCACGCTCATCAAGCTGATGCTGGGCCTGATCCGCCCGACCGCCGGCACGGTCCGCATGCTGGGCGAGGACCCGGCGACCGGCGCGGCCGAGGTGCGCACGCGCCTCGGCTACCTCCCCGAGAACGTCTCGTTCAACCCGGCCCTGACCGGAACCGAGACGCTGAAGTTTTATGCCGCCCTCAAGCGCACGGGGCGGGAGCAGATCGAAGGTCTGCTCGAACGCGTCGGTCTGGCTGGGGCGGCCGGCCGACGCGTGCGCACCTATTCCAAGGGCATGCGCCAGCGCCTCGGCCTCGCGCAGGCGCTGCTCGGCCAGCCGAAGGTGATGCTGCTCGACGAGCCGACCACCGGCCTCGACCCCGCCTCGCGGCGCGATTTCTACCGCTTCCTCGACGAGCTGCGCGATTCGGGCTCGACGATCCTTCTGTCCTCCCACGCGCTCTCCGAGCTCGAAGGCCGCGCCGACCGGGTCATTATCGTCGGCCAGGGCGTCAAGGTCGCGGACGGCACGCTGGACGAGCTGCGCAGCATCGCGCGGCTGCCGACGCGCATCCGCGTCCGGCTCGCCGCCAACGGGGACGACCACGCCGAGCGCATCGCCGCGCAGAGCGAGGGATGGCGGCCGGTCAACGGCCGCACGCTCGAGATCGACGCCGCGCCCGAGGACAAGGTGGCGCTCCTGCGCGGGGCGATCGCCGACGGCGCGGCCATCGCCGACCTCGACGTGACGCCGCCGACGCTCGACGAGCTTTACGCCCATTTCCAGGATATCGAGCGGGAGGCCGGCCGATGAGCACCATCCTCGTCATCGCCGAGAAGGAAATCCGCGAGGGCCTGCGCAACCGCTGGGTGCTGGCGACCACGCTGCTTCTGGCGACGCTGGCGCTGTCGCTCACCTTCCTCGGCAGCGCGCCCACCGGCAATGTCGGCGCGAGCGCCCTCGACGTCGTCATCGTCAGCCTGTCGAGCCTGTCGGTGTTCCTCGTGCCGCTGATCGCGCTCCTGATCTCGCACGACGCCGTCGTCGGCGAGATGGAGCGCGGCACCATGCTGCTGCTGCTCTCCTATCCGGTGAAGCGCTGGCAGGTCATCGTCGGCAAGTTCGTCGGCCACCTCGCCATCCTCGCCTTCTCGACGCTGGTCGGCTACGGCATCGCCGCCGCCGCGCTCGCCTTCACCGGCGACGGCGCCATCGGCCGCGAAAGCTGGGCCGCCTTCGCCTCGCTGATCGGCTCGTCGGTGCTGCTCGGCGCGGTGTTCATCGCCATCGGCTATCTCGTCAGCGCGCTGGTCGGCGAGCGCGGCACGGCCGGCGGCATCGCCATCGGCATCTGGCTGGTCTTCGTGCTCGTCTACGACATGGCGCTGCTCGGCCTGCTGGTGGTCGACCAGGGCCGCACCGTCACCGGGGGCATGCTGAACGTGCTGCTGCTCATGAACCCCACCGACGCCTACCGCCTGATCAATCTCGGCGGCGGCTCGGCCGGCGCCATCTCGGGCATGGGCGGCGTCGCCGACATCGCGACGCTCGCGCCCGCGGCCCTCCTCGCCGCGCTCCTCGCATGGG
>JACZJD010000742.1 GCA_014860725.1 Aquamicrobium sp. | reverse complement strand
GCTTCGCGGTGTAGGTGCCCTCGCCCTTCGTGTTCTTCGGCGCCGGCGCCTGCGGCTGCATCGGCTTCTTTGCCGGCTTGGAAACGACGATCTCCCCGGGTTTCGTCAGCTTCGCCTCGCCCCAGATCACATCGACCTTGTTCTTCTTCATCAGGAGGCCGACGCCGCCGTTCATGCGCTCGGCGATGCCGCGAGAGCGGGCGACGATGGCCGCAAGATCCGGCTTGACGCTGCCCTCGATGGCGACGCCGTAATCCTTGCCGTGGGCGGCGAGATGCACCACCTCGGCCGAGCGCAGGAGCGCCTTGGTCGGGATGCAGCCCCAGTTGGAGCAGATGCCGGCCAGATGCTCGCGCTCGACGATGGCGGTCTTCATGCCGAGCTGGGCGGCCCGGATCGCGGCGATGTAGCCGCCCGGCCCTGCCCCGATGATGATGACGTCATAGCTTTCGGCCACGGGCGTTTCCTCCCTCAAAGTCCAAGCATCATGCGCACGATGGGTTCGAGCGCCCGCCCGATCGCGCGCGTGTTGGCGGCGTCGAGATGCACGCCGTCGATCGGGGTCGTCTCGGCGACCGAGCCGGCATCGAAGAAGCCGCAGCCCTCCGCGTCGGCGAGGTCGGCATAGAAGCCGGCGATCATGCGCGACTCCTCGACGCCGCCGGCGAACATCGCCGCGAATTCCGGATTGGCCGTCTCGCTGAGCGGCGGCGGCGCGACGATGAGAACCGCGGGCGGCTCGCTCGTGCCGTCGCGGGTCGCGTTCAGGCGCACGATCTCGACCAGCCGGCGCATGCCCTGCATGGCGGCGAGCGCCGTGCCGGCAATCGCCGGCTTCATGTCGTTCGAGCCGAGCATGAGGATGACGAGATCGAGCGGCGCGTGGGTGTAGAGCGTCGTCGGCAGGATGCGCACGCCGTTGCGGTCGCAGGCCGCCAGATGCTCGTCATAGGCCGTCGTGCGCCCGCGCAGGCCGTCGGTGACGACCTGCACGGAAGGGCCGAGCGCCTTCTGGAGAACGTTCGGCCAGCGATCCTCGAAGGCGTGGCGGCCGCCCGTCCGGGCGTCGGAGCCCCAGGTGATCGAGTCGCCGTAGCAGAGGATCGTCTTCATGCGCGGTTCCGCCGTCCGGCTCCCGTCACAGCTGGCGCAGGCCGAGCGCGATGAACAGGAACAGCACGCCGTTCGAGATCAGCTCCACCGCGAGGAAGATGCCGAGCACGGTTCCCGCCGCGTAGGGGAAGTTGGTCAGGATCAGGATCGCGAGCACGATGGAGAGCAGGCCCGATACCAGCACCCAGCCCCAGCCGGTCACCGGCCGCAGCGAGAAGGCGTAGAAGAGCTTGATCGCGCCCGTGACCAGCAGGAGCACGGCGACGAGCAGCGTCAGCGACACCATGCCGGCGAGCGGGTTGAAGACGAGCGAGATGCCGACGACGAACGACAGCACGCCGAACAGCAGCGCCCACAGGAAACCGCCCCAGCCCTGGACCTGGAACGACTGGATGATCTGCAGCCCGCCGAGCAGCATGAAGAACCATCCGGCGAGGAGCGTGGCGGCAAGCGTCGCCGCGAAGGGGTCGATGAGCGCCAGCACGCCGCCCACCAGCGAGACGACGGCAAGAACCGCCATCCAGCCCCACGATCTCTTCAGTTTGTCGCTATGCACAGTCGTCTCGGTCATGGCAGCACCTCTTCCGTGTGCGCCGGGCACCATGCCCGGCCTGCGGAGCAGCCTGCCCGACGCCCCGATCGGGCAGGATCTCCATCTCTACGCATCCGGGTCGTCCCACACGGGAAGTCCCCTCCGGTTGCCGAACCCCGGCCTGGACGATCCAAGCCCCTGTATGCCGCGTTTCCGAACCGCAAGAGCGGCATCCGCTCCTGCCGGAGACGCCCTAGACCAGCATCGACAGCGGATTTTCGATGATCCGCTTGAAGGCGGCCAGAAGCTCCGCGCCGAGCGCGCCGTCGACCGCGCGGTGGTCGGTCGAGAGCGTCACCGACATGACGGTCGCGATCTTGACCTCGCCGTTCTTCACCACGACCCGCTCCTCGCCCGCGCCGACCGCCAGGATCGTGGCATGCGGCGGGTTGATGACGGCGGCGAAGTCCTTGATGCCGAACATGCCGAGATTCGACACCGACGAGGTGCCGCCCTGATACTCTTCCGGCTTCAGCTTGCGGTTTCTCGCCCGCGCGGCAAGGTCCTTCATCTCGTTGGAGATGACGGACAGGGTTTTTTCGTCCGCCTTGCGCACGATGGGCGTGATCAGCCCGCCCGGGATCGACACGGCGACGCCGACATCGGCGTTGCGGTGCCTGAGCATGCCGCCGTCCGTCCACGACACGTTGGCGTCCGGCACCGCCTTGAGCGCCAGCGCATAGGCCTTGATGACGAGGTCGTTGACCGAGAGCTTGTAGGCCGGCGTCTCGCCCTTCTCGGTCTTCGTCACCGGCGCGGCGTCGTTCAGCTGCTTGCGCAGGGCGAGCAGTGCGTCGATCTCGGTGTCGAGGGTGAGATAGAAATGCGGGATCGTGCTCTTGGCCTCGACCAGCCGGCGCGCGATGGTCTTGCGCATGCTGTCGTGCGGCACGAGCTCGTAGCTGCCTTCCTCGAACAGCTTGAGCACGGCGTCGTCGGACATCGTCTTCGGCGCGGGAGCCGCGGTGGCTGCGGGCGCTTCGGCCCTGGCGGCGGGGGCCGGCTCTGCTTTCGCCTCCTGCTTTGCCGGCTCGGCTTTCGCTTCCGGCTTCGGCGCTTCGGCCTTCGGGGCGGCGGCGCCTGCGGATGCCGCGGCGGAGACGTCCTCGCCCTCGGCGGCCAGCACGGCGATCACGGCGTTGACCTTGACGCCCTCGGTGCCGGCCGGGACGACGAGCTTCGCCACCGTGCCCTCGTCGACGGCCTCGACTTCCATCGTCGCCTTGTCGGTCTCGATCTCGGCGATGACGTCGCCGGGCGAGACATGATCGCCTTCCTTGACCAGCCACTTGGCGAGGTTGCCCTCCTCCATGGTGGGCGACAGCGCCGGCATGGTGATTTCAATCGGCATCGCGCGCCCTCCCTCAGCTGCGGTAGGTGACGGCCTTCACCGCCTCGACCACCTCGGCGACGCTGGGCAGCGCCAGCTTCTCGAGATTGGCCGCATACGGCATCGGCACGTCCTTGCCGGCAATGGTGACGACCGGCGCGTCGAGATAGTCGAACGCCTCGCGCTGCACCCGGTTGGCGATGAAATCGCCGACCGACGACTGCGGGAAACCTTCCTCGACCACGACGAGGCGGTTCGTCTTCTTCACCGAAGCCAGCACCGTGTCGAAGTCGAGCGGGCGGATGGTCCTGAGGTCGATGATCTCGGCGTCGATGCCCAACTCGCGCAGCTCCGCCTCGGCCTTGACCGCATAGGTCATGCCGATGCCGAAGGAGACGATGGTGACGTCGCCGCCCGCTTTATGGACGCGCGCCTTGCCGATGGGTAGCACGAAATCATCCAATTTGGGCACGTCGAAGGTCTGGCCGTAGAGGATCTCGTTCTCGAGGAAGATCACCGGGTTGGGGTCGCGGATCGCGGCCTTGAGCAGCCCCTTGGCGTCGGCGGCGGTGTAGGGCATCACCACCTTCAGGCCCGGAATGTGGCCGTACCAGGCGGCGTAGCACTGCGAATGCTGGGCAGCGACGCGGGCGGCCGCGCCGTTCGGTCCGCGGAACACGATGGGCGCGCCCATCTGGCCGCCGGCCATGTAGAGGGTCTTCGCCGCCGAATTGACGATCTGGTCGATCGCCTGCATGGCGAAGTTGAAGGTCATGAACTCGACGACCGGCTTCAAGCCGGCAAAGGCCGCGCCGACGCCGACGCCGGCAAAGCCGTGCTCGGTGATCGGGGTGTCGACCACGCGGCGCGGGCCGAACTCCTGCAGCAGCCCCTGCGTGACCTTGTAGGCGCCCTGATACTCGGGGACCTCCTCACCCATGACGAACACCGCCTCGTCGCGGCGCATCTCCTCGGCCATGGCGTCGCGCAGGGC
>JACZJD010000741.1 GCA_014860725.1 Aquamicrobium sp. | reverse complement strand
GCGACGCGGCGGAGGCCGAAGGCCGCGCGCTCGGGCTCGAGGTGATCGCCCGCGGTCGGCGCCAGGACCTTTCCGGCTTCTGCTACTTCGACACCGCCCGGCAGGCAGGCGTCGTGCTGGAGGTCCGTACGTCCCCTTCGCTCATGGACAGCGAGGACGCCGTGAAGCGCCTCGCCGGTCACGGTTGAAGCGGTCTTGATTTCGTATACGAAATCATATACGAAATGATTGTCGCACACCGATGACCGGCCGGACGGCCGGGGAACGGGGCGGCGGACCCACTTCAAGCAGAGGACTGAGGATGTATTATTTCGGATACTGCACGTGGCTCGACGATGCCGAACTGCGGCGTTACATGCCCGATGCGAAGAAGATCGTGCATGCGGTCGCGCCGAACCACCGGCTGACCTTCCATGCGGCGAGCGACCGCACCGACCGCGGCTGGTGCCACTTCAACAACACCTGCGCCGACGCGTGGGGCACGGTCTGCCACGGCATCGTGTTCGAGCACGAGCACACGCATTTCAAGGACGATTACGACGATTTCGAGCGCTGCTCCGTCACCGTGATCGGCGACGACGGCAAGACCTACGACTGCTGGACCTATCGCATGAGCGATCCCGGCATCCCGATGCGTCCGCCGCATTTCTACTGGAACCACATTCCGAAGGGCATGAAGGATCACGGCTTCCCCGAGGAATACATCCAGTCGGTGCTCGACACCTACGAGGCGGCGGCCGAATGCCCGAACGCGGACCGGCCCAACCCGTCCAGGATTCCCGGCAAGTCGGCGGCCACCCGCTAGCCGGGCCGACCTCACTCGATTCACAATGGGAGATGTGACAATGACAAGGATCAGGGGAACGATACGGAAGATTGCAGCCGCGCTCGCCGCAGGCACCCTGGCGTGCATCGCCACGGGCGCGGCCGCCCAGACCTCGGACGCCGCGCAGACGGTGCCGCAGGAAATCCGCGCCCGCGGCGTGCTGACGGTCGGCTCGCAACAGACCTTCCCGCCGGTGGAGTTCAAGAAGCCGGACGAGAACGAGGTGAGCGGCGCGAGCGCCCTGCTCCTCGCCGAGATCGCCAGGCGGCTCGACCTCAGGCTCGAATACATCCACGGCGAGTACGCCTCGCTCATCCCGGGCCTGGAATCGAAGCGCTTCGACATCGCCTCCGGCGGCATCAGCGACACCGAGGAGCGCGAGGAGAAGGTCGATTTCGTCAACTACATGATGTCGGGCGGCAGCATCCTCGTGCGCGCCGCGGACAAGGAGAAGTACCAGACGATCGCCGACTTCTGCGGCGACACCGTCGCCATGCTCCTCGGCTCCAACACGATCATGGCGGCGCTGGAGAAGGCCAACGCCGAATGCGAGGCGGCGGGCAAGCCGAAATTCACCGTCGACCAGCTTCCGTCGGCGCCCGATGCGCGCGCGCAGCTCGATCTCGGCCGCGTCGACGGCTATCTCGGCGACTTCCCGGCGCTGGTCTATTTCGTGTCGAACGCGCCCGGCAACTATGCCATCGTCGGCGGCAACTATATCCTGACGCCGTACATCACCTCGTGGGCCTTCTCCAAGGACAACACGGCGCTGCGCGACGCGGTGCAGAAGGTGGCGCAGGAGATGCTCGAGGACGGGACCTATGTGAAGCTTCTGGGCGAATGGGGCCTCGAAGGCGGCGCGCTGCCGGAGATCACCATCAACCTGCCCGCCAGCAAGAGGAACTGAAGGCTTGTCGATCGGTATGGTTGCCGAATTCTCCGAAGTTCGCATCATTCGCCGCCGGCGCTGGGGAGCATGGCTCCTCGGCGCCGCCGTGCTGTTCTTCCTCGCCGTCGTCGTGGTCGCCGGGGCGCGGGCGCGCATCATCGACCTCGACGTCTTCTTCCACTACCTGACCAGCCGCGAGGTGCTGATCGGGGCGTGGAACGCGGTGCTGGTGGGCTCCGTCTCGATGGTGGTGGCGGTCGTCGTCGGGCTGGTCGCCGCCCTGATGCGGCTCTCCGGCAATCCGATCCTGTCGTCGGTCTCCGCGGTCTACGTCTACTTCTTCCGCGGGACGCCGATGCTGATCCAGATCCTGTTCTGGTACAACGCGTTCCCGACGATGTTCCCGTATCTCTACATCGCCATCCCGTTCACAGACATCGTGCTCGTCAACGAGCGCATGCCGCTGGTCATCACGCCGTTCATCGCCGCGGTCGCGGGCCTCGGCCTCGCGGAAGGGGCGTATATGAGCGAGATCATCCGCGGCGGCATCCTCGCCGTCGACAAGGGCCAGCAGTCCGCGGCGCGGGCGCTCGGCATGACCCGGGGACAGACCTACGGCCGGGTGGTGATCCCGCAGGCGGCGCGCATCGTCATCCCGGCCACGGGCAACCAGTACATCATGCTTCTCAAGTCCACCTCGCTCGCCTCGGTGATCGGCTTCCTGGAGCTCCTGCGCATCACGCAGGGCATCTACTCGGCGAACTTCCGCGTCGTCGAGCTCCTGGCCGTGGCCGCGTTCTGGTATCTCGCCATGACCGCCATCGTCACGGCGATCCAGACGGCGCTCGAGAAGATCTTCCCGGTGAGATGACGGTCATGGCCAAGGATACGAACCGGGAAGACGCGATCAGGGTCGCGGGCCTGCGCAAGATCTTCTCCAATTTCACGGCGCTGAGGGACGTGTCGTTCCGGGTGCGCAGCGGCGAGGTCATCGCGCTCCTCGGGCCGTCGGGCTCGGGCAAGTCGACGCTGCTCCGGTGCATCAACCATCTGGAGGAGATCGACGGCGGCCGCGTCTACGTCAACGGCCAGCTCATCGGCTACGAGGAAAGCGGCCCGGCGCTGCGCCAGATGAGCGACGCCGCCGTCAGCGCGCAGCGCCGCGCGATCGGCATGGTGTTCCAGAGCTTCAACCTCTTCCGCCACATGACGGCGATCCAGAACATCATGTCGGGGCCGGTCTACGTGCTGAAGGAGCCGCAGGACAAGGCGGAGGCGAAGGCGCGCCGGCTGCTCGAGAAGGTCGGGCTCGCCGACAAGGCGGAGTCCTACCCGGCCCAGCTTTCGGGCGGCCAGCAGCAGCGCATCGCCATCGCCCGGGCGCTGGCCATGGACCCCAAGGTGATCCTGTTCGACGAGCCGACCAGCGCCCTCGATCCCGAGCTGTCGCAGGAGGTGGTGGCGACGATCAAGACGCTTGCCGAGGAAGGCCAGACCATGCTCATCGCCACCCATGAAATGGCCATCGCGAAAGGCTGCGCCGATCGTGTATTGTTCATGGTCGGCGGCGAACTGGTGGAGGACGCGCCAGCGGCCGAGTTCTTCGCCTCGCCGCAGCACGAACGCAGCCGCCAGTTCCTGGCGCTGCACGGGTAAACGAGGAACGACGCCATGGACCAGCGGCTGCGCGCAGCGGGCAAGCGGACGACGGGGACGGCACTGCTCGCCGCCGACGTCCACCGCCTGCTGCGCACCAAGATCATCTCGCTCGAGGTCAAGCCGGGCGCCCGGCTGGTCGAGGACGACATCTCCCGCGAGATCGGCGTCGGCAGGACGCCGGTGCGCGAGGCCCTGCTGCGGCTCGAGGGCGAGGGGCTCGTCAGCCGGCAGCGGCGCGGCTGGATCATCGAGGCCACCGACCCGGCCAATGCGCGCTTCATCTTCGAGGCGCGCATCTCGGTCGAGGCTTACGCCACGCGGGTCGCAGCCGAGCGAGCCACGCCCGAGGGGCTGCGGCGGCTGCACGAGCTCGTCGCCGGCATGGACGATCTCGATGCGATCAGCCGCGCCGAGCTCAACCGTCTCGACCGTATCTTTCACGAGACCATCGTGGCGATGACCGGCAACCCGCTGTTCCTCGAGATGCACGAGCGCACGCAGTTCCACTACTGGAACCTGCGGCTGCCGGTGCTCTTCAACCGCGAGCAGACGCTGCGCGCCAACGAGCAGCACAAGGAAATCCTCGCCGCGCTGGAGGCGGGCGACGGCGAGCGCGCCGAACGGCAGGCGCGCGAGCACATCGAGACGACCTACGCCATCGTCAGCCAGGCGCTGGAGGGCTTCTGATGGAGATCGTGCTGGAGGCGAGCCACACGCACCTTTATCCCGGGCACGAGGGCAAGGTGGCGGGCGTGGGGACGGTTCCGGCGCTGCCGGCCGGGGCGACCTGCCGCATCGACTTCGCGGACGGAAGCGTCGCGCTCGGCTCGCTGACGCACGAGCGCGGCGACGACTGGACGCTCGAGGTCAGCCCCTACACCACCGCCGCCGGCACGGCCATGCCGGCCAAGCGCTGGCGGCTCGGCCTGCGGCAGGAGGAGGACCGCGTGGCGTTCCGCATCCGCAGGAAGCTCGCCGGCTGATCCGCCGGCATCGCCCCTGAACATGGTGATCCGGCAGGACGCGCTCGCACGACGCGGCCGCGGACAGGGAGGCTCGTTCATGGACATGTCTTCGCCCTCCCGGGCGGCACCCTTGCGCGGGTCGCGCATCGCCCCGCTGCAGATCGCGCTGGCGCTCGCGGCGATGCTGGCGTTCTGCGTCTCGGACGTGCTCGCCAAGCTGCTGGCGCCGGAGATGCCGCCGCTGGAGGTGGCGTGGTTCCGCTATCTCGGCGGCATCATCATCCTCGTTCCGATCCTGCTGCGGCAGCGCCTGCGGCTACGCTCGGCGCGCCCGGCGGTCCAGATCGTGCGCGGCGTGTGCATGCTCGGCGCGACATGGCTGCTGATCGCGGCGGTGCAGCGCATGCCGATCGCCGAGGCGACCACGTTGGTCTTCGTGTCGCCGATCTTCGTCACCATCCTGTCCGCGACCCTCCTCGGCGAGAAGGTCAGCGCGCTGCGGATCGCGTGCGTGGTGCTGGGGCTGGCGGGTGTGGTGCTGATCGTGCGCCCCGACCCGTCGGGTATGGATGCGGCCTGGCTTCTCCCGGTCGGGTCCGCGGTGTGCTGGGCGCTCGCCATGGTGCTGACGCGCGTCACGCAGGCCGAGGGCGATTCCTTCATGACGACGCTCGCCTTCGCGGCGTTCTCGGGTTTCGCGATCCTGTGCCTCGCGCTGCCGAGTTTCTTCGTCATGCCGAGCATGGGCGAGCTCGTCACGGCCTGCGCGATGTCGCTGAGCTGGATCGCGGCACAGGTCGCGGTTCTTGCCGCCTACCGCATCGGCCGGGTCGCGGACGTCGCGCCGTTCGCCTACAGCCAGATCATCTGGGCGGTGATCCTCGGCTATCTCGTCTTTTCCGACCTTCCCCGACCTGCTCACGCTGACCGGCTGCGCCATCGTCATCGCCAGCGGCGCGGCCGCGGCCCGCGAGCCGCAACGGGCGGAGACGTCCTGAGCGGCCGGCCGGCGTTCACCTTGAGGGATGGCGGTGCGATGTCAGCGTATTTCGCCGTCCCAGTCGCGCCAGTGCGTCGGCGAGACCTGCACCCTTTCCCCCGTCGCCGAGGTGATCCATGCGCCCGGCGTGCGCCGGCAGGGAAAGACCAGGGCATGGGCACCGTCGCGGTCGATCACCGCGATCTCCAGATCCCGGTCGAAAGGGGCGGTCGATATCGGTTGCCACTGCATCTGGTCGTGGCCGCCATGGCCACCCTTTCAATCATTGTCCGGCAATCATTGTCCGGCAATCGTTATCCGGCAAACCGAACATCTTCCCCGATGTCAGGATGCCAGCTCCTGCAGAACCTGCCACTTCACGATCTCGACGCTGCGCAGGTTGGGCAGCCTGATGACGTCCTTATGCTTGAGCCGCGTAAAGATGCGCGAGACGGTCTCGATGGTGAGGCCGAGATAGTCGGCGATGTCCGCCCGCGACATCGGCAGCTCGACCTGTGGCAGCCCGCCCTGGCGCTCCGACATGTCGGCGATGAAGGCGGCGACGCGCTCGACGGCGTTCTGCCGCCCGAGGACGAGCAGATGCTCCTGCGTCCTGATCAGCCCCTCCAGCGCCATCGGCAGAAGCTCGCCCGCCCGCTCGTCGCGGAAGGACGACAGCCGCAGGACGCGGATGCCGGTGCCGCAGATCGCCTCGGCGAAGAAATGGTGGGTGCTGTCGGTCTCGAAGCCGAACACCTCGTCGGCGAGGTGGAAGGCCGAGATCTGCCGGCGGCCGTCGGCCAGCAGGCGGTAGACGCGCACGGCGCCGAACTCGACCTTGTAGAGATTGCCGCTCTTCTCGCCCTGGGCGTAGATCTCCTTCCCGGCGGGGAAGAAGACGGGCGCCTGCGCGCTGGCGCCGAAGGGCGAGCAGATCTCCCCGCGGACGGGCCGGGCGCTGTCCGCACGAGGCGGTATCCGATGCGTTTCCAGATTGGCCATGATCGTCTCCCGATGCTGATGACGATCAATCGCGCAAATCCGGCCGAAGCGAAATTCGGTTGGGTCCGTAGGGGAATCTACGTACCGGCTTCCGCGCGGCCCGCCGCGGCCACCGGGCTGCCCGCCGTCAGCCCCGCCGCTCGGCGAGATTAAGCGCGATCGCCATGCGCACCAGATCGGGCAGGCTTCGCGCCTGCATCTTGGCCATGACGTTGGCGCGGTGGACCTCGACCGTGCGCGGGCTGATGTTCAGGTCGTAGGCGATGGTCTTGTTGGGCATGCCGGCGACCACGGCCGAGAGCACCTGCCGCTCGCGCTCGGAAAGATGGTCGAGGCGCGCCCGCAGCGTCGCGGCGTCGTCGACGGCCTCCGGCTTGTCGAGGCGGTCGGCCGCGCGCTTGATGGCGTTGACTAGGACCTGGTCCTCGAACGGCTTCTCGATGAAGTCGATGGCGCCGGCCTTCATCGCCGCCACCGCCATCGGCACGTCGCCCTGCGCGGTGACGACGATCGCCGGCACCATGGCGCCGGCCTCGTCCAGCCTCTCCAAGAGCTCGATGCCGGTCATGTCCGGCATCCTCAGATCGGTGACGAGGCAGGCCCTGCCGACCCCCGGCGCGACGGAGAGGAAGCTCGTCGCCGAGCCGTGCACGCGCACGGTGAACCCCATCGTCGTCAGCAGGAAGGCGAGCGACTTGCGCGCTGCCTCCTCGTCGTCGACGATATGAACGACATAGGTGTCAATCTGCATGCGCCGCCTCTTTCACTGCCGCGGGCAGCGACACCCGGAAGGTGGCCCCGCCCGCCTCGTTGCGGCTCGCCGTGATCGAGCCGCCATGTGCCTCGACGATGCGCCGGGAGATCGAGAGGCCGATGCCCATGCCGTTCGCCTTGCTGGTGACGAAGGGCTCGAACAGGCGCTCGGCGATCTCGTCGGAGATGCCGGGCCCGGTGTCTGCCACCTCGATCACCACGCCCGCCTCGTCGCGGGCCGTCCGCACGACCAGATCGCGCCGGTCGCTGTCGCGCATCGCCTCCATGGCGTTGCGAATGAGGTTGATGAGGACCTGCTGGATCTGCACCCGGTCGGCCAGCACCTCGTCGGCGGCGGGGGAGAACTCGAATATCGAGCGCACGCCCTGCTCGCGCGAGCCGACGAGCGCCAGCGCGCCGGCTTCCTCGATCAGCTTGCGCACGTCCTCGCGCGCCTTCTCCGTCTCGCCATGGGTGACGAACTCGCGCAGATGGCGGATCGTCTCGCCGGCGCGCAGCGCCTGCCGCGCGGTCTCGTGCAGCGCCTCGCGGATGGGCGCCGCCGTCGCGTCGTTCAGGCTGTCGAGCATGCGCACGCAGCCCTGCGAGTAGTTGGCGATGGCGGCGAGCGGCTGGTTGATCTCGTGCGCCAGCGTCGAGGCCATCTCCCCGAGCTCGCTCAGGCGGGCGAGCCGCGCCAGCTCGTTCTGGACCTCGCGCAGCCGCGCCTCCGTCTCCTCCCGCTCGGTCAGGTCGCGGATGAAGCCGGTGAAGAAGATGTCCCCGCCGGAGCTGGCCTGGCCGACGGTGAGCTTCATCGGAAAGGTGGAGCCGTCCTTCCTGCGCCCGACCACAACGCGGTCGGTGCCGATGATCCGCTTCTCGCCGGTCTCCAGATAGCGCCGGATGTAGCCGTCATGGTCGCCGTGATACGGCTCCGGCATCAGGAGGTTGACGTTGCGGCCCAGCACCTCGGCCTCGGCGTAGCCGAACTGGCGCACCGCCGCGGTGCTGAAGGAGGTGATGAAGCCCGCGCGGTCGATGACGACGGTCGCGTCCGGGACCGTGGCGAGGATCGAGCGCAGATGCGCCTCGCGGGACCTGATCTCGACCTCGCTGCGTTCGAGCGCCCGCCGCGAGCTGCGCAGCATCTCCGCCAGCCAGGCGATGGCGAGGCCGACGAGGCCGAAGATCGCGATCTGCAGCCAGGTGCTCGGGTCGCTGCCGGCGATGAAGAAGGCGCCGCCGAGGGAGAGGGCGAGCGCGAACAGGCCCGGCCCGATGCCGCCGGCGATCACCGCGACGAAGATCGCCGGCGCGAACAGCGCGAAGATGGCCGCATTGCCGAGCGCGCCCTGCAGCGCCACCCGCACGGCGAAGGCGACCGCCACGGCCGCGGCCGCCAGCAGATAGCCGGCCCGCCCCTCGAAGCGGCGGGAGAAGACGGCCTGAAGAAAGCGCTCCTGCAATCCAGGCGTATCTCTAGCTGGCATCGGCTCACCGTTCGTTGGAGAAGGCATGCGGCTCAATGCGCGGCGGCAGCGGACTCCGGACGCTCCGCTCCGATTCCCGGAGAAGAACCCTCTTGATCCATATCAAGACTATATCCGCCGCCGCATGAAAGAAAGCGGATCGAAGCGGCCGGAAACCGCGCAGTGGTTAATAGTCGCTGTGCCGCTCAGCCTTCGATGAAGCTCGAAAGAATGCGTGACTTTCGGGCCGTGCGGAGCTTGCCCAGCGCTCTCGCCTCGATCTGGCGGATACGCTCGCGCGTGACGCCGAATACTTTGCCGACTTCTTCCAGCGTGTGCTCGGCCGAGCCGCCGATGCCGAACCGCATCTCGAGGATGCGCTGCTCGCGCGGGCTGAGGTCGCGCAGGGCCTGGGCGATGGCCTGCCTGAGCGCGCCCGCCTCGGCGGCCGCGTGCGGATCGACGGCGTCGCGCGCCTCGATCAGGTCGCCGAGCGTGGCGTCGCCGTCCTCGCCGACCGGCAGGTCGAGCGAGGTCGGCTCCTGCACCAGCGTCAGCGCCCGCGTCACGTGGTCGAGCGACAGGCCGGTGCGGCCGGCGATCTCCTCGGCGTCCGGCCGGCGGCCGTCGCGCTGCTCGAGGATGCGCCGCTCGCGCAGCACCTTGCCGGCCGTCTCCGCCATGTGCACGGGCACCCGGATCATGCGGCCCTTGTCGGCCATGGCACGGGCGATCGCCTGCCGAATCCACCAGACGGCGTAGGTCGAGACGCGCACGCCGCGGCGGTGGTCGTATTTCTCGACGGCGTGCATCAGGCCGAGATTGCCCTCCTGGATCAGGTCGAGCAGGTCGAGCGAGCTGCGGCCCTGATACTTGCGGGCGATCGACACGACGAGGCGGAGCTGCGAGCGCACCATCTCCTCGCGCGCGGCCCTGAGCTGCCGCCAGGCCTTGGCGGCCTCCGCCGCGGCCCGCGCAAACGCGGCGGG
>JACZJD010000740.1 GCA_014860725.1 Aquamicrobium sp. | reverse complement strand
TACAAGAACCGCTGCCCGAGCGCCATGCCGCGCTGCCAGGCCGAGATGCCGCCGGCCTACCCGATAGCGGGCGGCGGCACCGCGAACTGCTTCCTGTTCGCCGAGGCGGCGGAGACGGCGCCCGCCAATGCGCGGGAGAGGGCGGCGTCATGAGCGCGGCCCCCTACGTCTCCGATTTCGGCCGGCACGAGGTCCGCGAGGCCCGCGACGTTCTTGCCGGGCACCCCGCGTCGGGCGGGCAGCGGCCGCTGATCTGCCGGTGGCCCAAGGATCGCGCGCCGCAGGGCTTCGTCGTCTTCTGCCACGGCCTCGGCTCCAGCGGCGGCGAGTATGCCGCCCTTTCCGCGCATTGGGCGAGCCACGGCTATCTGGTGATCCACCCGACCTTCCGCGACGCCATCGACGTCGTCGCCCGCGAGGAGCCGGAGCTGGGGCTCGATCCCCGGGCGGACCTCTCCGGCTGGACAGCGATGCCCGACATCCGGGCGCGCATGTACGAAATCCTGCACACCCCGGCGCGCTGGATCGAGCGGCTGGAGGTCGTCCGCGGTCTCATGGCAGCACTTCCCGGCATCGTCGAAGCCACCTGCGGCAGAGAGGCGGGACCGCTTCCCGGCTGCATCGCGGGACATTCCTTCGGCGCCTATACGGCGCAGCTTCTCGCCGGCGCCGAGATCGACCTGCCCGGCGATCCGGGCCGCCGGTTCGGCGACGACAGGTTCCGGGCGGCGCTGTTGCTCAGCGCCCAGGGCCGGGAGCAGCAGGGCCTGCGCGACGGCTCGTGGGATGCGGTGACGGGTCCGGTGCTGACCGTCACCGGCACCCTCGACCGCGGCGCGAAGGGGGGAGACTGGCGCTGGAAATCGGAGCCCTACGAGCTCGCTCCGGCGGGCGGAAAATATCTCGCCGTGCTCGACAATGGCGACCATTTCCTCGGCGGCCTCACCCAGCGCGACGCCCAGCAGCATGTCCCGGCGCAGCAGGAGGCGGTGCGCCGGATCACGCTCGCCTTCCTCGATGCCCATCTGCGGGACAGCCGCGCGGCGCGCGACTGGCTCGGCTCGATCACCGACAGGGTCGGCGAATGCCGCCTCCTGTTCAGGCGAAAGTAGCCGTCATGCCGATTTCATCCGAAGGAGCAGCCTGATGTTTCAGCCCCTCGCCGGCATTCGTGTCATCGACGTGACGCAGGTGCTTGCCGGCCCCTACGCCGCCTATCAGCTCGGCCTGATGGGCGCCGAGGTCCTGAAGATCGAAGCGCCGGGCATCGGCGACTGGTCGCGCGAGAAGGGGGAGCTGCCGGATCTCAACGCCGAGGGCATGGGCCTGACCTACCTGACCCAGAACGCCAACAAGAAGTCGGTGACGCTGAACCTCAAGACGCCGGAAGGCCTCGCCATCATGAAGCGCCTGATCGAGGGCGCCGACGTCTTCATCGAGAATTTCCGGCCGGGCACCATCGCGCGGCTCGGCCTGCCCTTCGAGGTGGTGCGCGCGATCAACCCCCGCATCGTCTACTGCTCGATCTCGGCCTTCGGACAGGACGGCGAGCTGAGCCATCGCCCCGCTTACGACCATGTCATCCAGGGCATGTGCGGCATCATGAAGACCACCGGCACGGTCGATACCGGCCCGCAGAAGGTGGGAGCACCCTATGTCGACTACGCCACGGGCCTCAACGCCGCCTTCGCCATCGTCTCCGCCCTGCACGAGACCAAGCGGACCGGCGAGGCGGTGCATCTCGACGTGGCGATGCTCGACACGTCGATGCTGCTGATGGCGTCGCTGGTCACCAGCCATCTCACCGCCGGCTGGATGCCGAGGCCCTCGGGCAACGAGGCGTGGAGCCAGAGCCCGTCGTCCGGCGCCTTCGAGACCGAGGACGGGCTGCTGATGGTCGCGGCCAACAACGACCGGCAGTTCCGCGCGCTCTGCGCGGGGCTCGGCAGGCCAGACATCCTCGAGGACGAGCGATGGCGCGATCCGCAGGCGCGCCGCAGGAACGCCGCCGCGCTGCGGGCCGAGCTGGTGCGCATCTTCCGCTCCGGCAGCGCGTTGAAATGGGAGAAGGCGCTCGACGCCGTCGGCGTGCCGGCCGCCAAGGTGCGGTCGCTGGACGAGGTTCTGGCCGAAGACCACGCGCGCAGCCGGGCCTTCGCCCGTCCGGTGCAGTGGGGCCGCGCGCCGCACGAAATCCACCTTCCGACGCTGGGCTTCAAGGTCAACAGCGACGTGGTCGCGCCGGACAGGCCGCCGCCCGAGCTCGGCGCGGATACCCGCGACGTGCTGCGGGACCTCGGCTACAGCGAGGCGGAGATCTGCCGTCTGGCGAAGGAGGCGGTCATCTGATGACCGCGCGGGCGGCGCGGCAGGGCAGGCCGGCGCTAGATCAGCCCGCCGTTCGGCTGGACGATCTGGCCGTGAATCCACGAGGCCTTCCCGGAGGCGAGGAAGCCGACCACCTCGGCGACCTCGGCCGGCTGGCCGACGCGGTTGAACGGGCTCATCGCGGCCGAGCGGCTGACGGCCTCGGCGGTCTTGCCGGCGCGGAACAGTTCGGTGTCGACCGGCCCGGGCGCCACCGCGTTCACGCGCACGCCGCGGCTTGCGAGCTCCTTCGACATGGCGCGGACGAGGCTTTCGACCGCCGCCTTGGTCGCGCAATAGGGGCCGAACCCCGCGGGCGCGTGGCGGACGAAGGAGGTGGTGATGGCGACGATCGAGCCGTTGTCGCGAACCCTGCGCCCCGCCTCGCGCAGCACGTTGAATGCGCCGACGAGGTTGACCGCCACGAGCGCGCCGAAGTCTTCCGGGTCGACCTCGCTCACCGGCTTCGGCGGCATGTTGATGCCGGAACTGAGGACGACGCAGTCCGGCGCGGCGCCGAAATCCGCCTCCACCGCGTCGAAGACGCGCGTCACGGCGGCGGCATCGCTGATCTCGGCCTGGTAGGCCGTCACCTGCGCCCCGCCCTCGGCCGGGCGGCTGTCGGGCGCCGTCGTGACATAGGTATAGGCGACGTCGAAGCCGTCGCGGGCAAGCGTCTCGACGCACGCGGCGCCGATGCCGCGCGAGCCGCCGAAGACGAGGGCGATCTTCCGCTTCATGGAATGCTCCTGACCTGATGGGGGGCGGTGCGCCCGGACCCGCGGCTTGTCGCGACCCTGCGCCGCCGCTTCGGATGGTGCGAGAACCCGGGCGGCTCAGGCCGCGCCTGCATTGCTGCGGGGCGGTGCGCCGAGTTCGAGGCTGATGCGTTCGGCCGCCGCCTTCGCCGGCTCGATATAGGAGTCGATGGTCGCGATCTGGATGCGCGACGCGGAGCCCGCAATCGTCAGGCTGGCGATGACGCGGTTGTCGTGGTCGCGGATCGGCGTCGCCACGCAGCGCAGGCCGATCTCGAGCTCCTCGTTGTCGAGGGAGTAGCCCTGCTTCCTGACCTTCTCGAGATGCGTCTTCAGCGCCTCGACGGTCGCGATCGAGAACGGCGTGCGGACTTCGAGCTCGTTGTTCGGATAGAGCTTGTCGAGCGCGCTCTCGCTCAGCCCCGACAGCAGCACCTTGCCCATGGACGTCAGATGCGCCGGGCTTCTCTTGCCGACCCAGGAGTGCAGCCGCACCGCGTAGGAGCCGTCGAGCAGCGCGACGGTGACGGCCTCGTTGGAATCGAGCACGCCGACGTGGCAGGTCTCGCCGAGCTGGTCGACCAGCTCGCGCATCACCGGCTCCGACACGCTGACGAGCGTGGTGTCGACGGTGGCGAGGCTGCCGAGCCGGGCGAGCTTGCCGCCGAGCTGGAAGCCGGACGCATTCGCCGCTGGCCGCAGATAGCCCGACGCGACCAGCGTCGCGGCGATGCGCGAGGCGCTGGACTTGTGGACGCCCAGATGCTTGGCGATCTCGCCGACAGTGACGATCATATGCTCGCGGGTGAACATCTCGAAGACGTCCAGCCCGTTCTGCAGCGACCCTATCAGCCCGCCCTCCCGCGCCGGGGGTGCGTCGTCATTGGAGGATTCCGGTCGGGCAGCCTGTCTTGCCATGCAATATGATCCTGATTTTCTGCGTCGATATGCGCAACTGGTTGCGATCCTTGTACCATGTGAAGAGATGGCTGGCAAATAGGAGGACGTCGGCCGCCGTTCAAGCGGGGCCGCGCGCTTGGCGGCCGCGCCTCCGCCTGCCGGATTCGCGATGCCAGTTGCGCCGCTCGTGCCGTTGCCCGGGACCGGTCTGCACTGAACCGGAAAACCGTAATGATAATAACGCGGTCGCTGCCGGGTCCGGCGTCCGGGGAGGGAGCCCGGTGATCGGCATGCGGTGCGTCGGCGCCCGCCCGGAGGGCATGGCGGGGAATGACGGGGTCCTGGCGGAAGCGCTTGAAAGCGCAAATAAGGTCGTGTATGTTGCGTATCGTGATTGAAGTTGCATAAAACGCAACATCCAGTTTTTACGGGAGGAACACGAATGAGGAAGTCTTTCACGCTTACGCGGCGGCAGCTCGTTGCCGGCATGGCGGCTGTCGGCGTGGGTGTATCCCTGGCCGGGACCGCCGCGCTGGCGGCCGATGACGGTGTCAAGATCGGCATCATCATCCCGACCTCGGGCCCCTGGGCACGTCCGGGCACGCTCTATGCGCAGGGCGCCGAGCTTGCGGCCCGCCACATCAACGAGGAAGGCGGCATCAAGGCGCTCGGCGGCGCCAAGGTCAATCTCGTGGTCTACGACGCCGGCGACAGCCCCGAGACGGCGCGCAACGCCGCGCAGCGGATGGTCGCCCAGCACGAGGATCTGGTGGCGGCGGGCGGCGCGTGGCTCAGCTCCTTCACGCTCTCCGCCTCGGAAGTGACGGAACGCGCCAGCATTCCGCTCGTCACCGGCTCCTCGGCCGACATCATCACCGAGCGCGGCTTCAAATACGTGTTCCGCACCGTGCCGGCCGGCGCGGCCTGGGTCGAGCAGCTTGCGCCGGGCATCCTCGCGCTCAGCGAGAACGCCCTCGGCAAGCGGCCGACCACCGCGGCGCTGATCGCCGACAGCACGCCCGCCCCGGCCAACTGGTCCGACATCCTGCGCAACACCATCCTGCCGCGCGAGGGCATCGAGCTGGTCGTCGACGACGTGTTCACGCCGCCGATCGCCGACACCACCGCCCTCGTGCAGAAGGTGCGCCGAGCCCGGCCCGACATCTTCATCAACATCGCCACCAACGTTCCGGACATGAAGCTGTTCATCGACAAGATGTCCGAGCTCAACGTGCGGATGCCGACCTTCTTCGTCGCCAATGCGCTGGCCTCGTCCGAGGTGCCGCAGCTCATCTCCGACAGCGCGCTCGACGGCATGCTGGTCGCCATCAACAACTGGGGCACGCCGGACCGCCAGTCCATCGTCGACGATTTCGTCGAGATGAGCGGCGAGCCGTTCATGGCGCAGGAGACCTCCAACGCCTATGCCGACGTCTGGCTCATCAAGGAAGCGATCGAGCGCGCCGGCGTCGCCGACCGCGTCAAGGTGGCCGATGCGCTGCGCAGCATCGACCTGCCCACCGGCGAGGGCGTCGGGCGCCTGTATTACGGCGGCCGCGTCCAGTTCGACGAGAAGGGCAACCGCATCGGCGCCGGCATGATGCTCGTGCAGTGGCAGGGCGGCAAGCCGGTCGTCGTCTATCCGCCGGAGATGGCGGGGGGCGCCGAGCCGATCTGGCCGCAGTAAGCTGCGCCGCGCCGGGCCTGCGCCCGGACCGCTGGAGGTGCCGAAGTCATTGCACGGCGATGACTGCGGCACCTTCGTCGCTCATCTGCGCGCCGGGCATGTGCCTTCATCGGCGTCGCAGACATTCGCCATGGCCCCGGAGCGCCGGGTAGCGAGACGAAGGAACAATTGATGGACGACGCGCTGGTCGTGATAATCGAGACCGTACTGCAGACGCTCGCTGCGGGGGTGCTGGTCGGCTTTCTCTACGGTCTGATGTGTGTCGGGCTGGGAATGATCTTCGGGGTGATGAGGGTCATCAACTTCGCCCAGGGCGACTTCATGATGCTCGGCATGTATGTCGCGATCATCGTCGCGGGCATGATGGGCGGCTTCAGCCCCTACATAACGGCGGTGTTCGCCGCGATGCTGGCCGGGGCGGTCGTGTTCGTCGCGGGCTATTTCGTGCAGATTCTGCTTCTGTCGAAGGCGACCGGCGCGTCCGATCCGGGCACGGCCGACGGCCACTACACGCAGCTCGTGCTGACGCTCGGCCTCGCGCTCATCATGCAGAACGCGGCGCTGATCTTTTTCGGCTCCACGCCGCGCACGATCTCCTCGCCTCTGTCGTCCACGGCATGGCAGATCAATTTCGGCGACATCTACATCTTCCTCAATCAGGGGCGCGTGCTCGCGGCGCTGGTCGCCATTCTCGTCTCTGTGGTCCTGTTCCTGTTCGTCACCCGCACCTCGCTCGGCAGGGCGCTGCGGGCCGCGGCCGACAACCCCAACGCGGCGGTCTATGTCGGCGTGCGCGTCGACCGCGCCCACAGGCTCGCCTTCGCCATCGGCACCGGCATCACCGCCATCGCCGGGGCGCTTCTGGCAACCTACTACACGGCGCAGCCCTTCATCGGGCTCGAATTCGTCATCGTCATGTATGCCGGCGTCGTCCTCGGCGGCATGGGCAGCATCCTCGGCGCCTTCTGGGGCGGCATGACCATCGGCATCGTCCAGCAGCTCTCCTCGCTGCTTCTGCCGACCCAGCTCCAGAACACGACCATCTTCGTCGTCTTCCTGGCGATCCTTCTGTTCAGACCCGAGGGCTTCTTCGGGCGTTCCGCCGAAAGGACCTGACCATGGGCGCCGACAAGCACTCCCCGCGCGGGCTGTTTCTGCTGGGCGCGATCGTCCTCGCCTACGCGGTCCTGGCGACCTTCGTCACCAATTCCTACTACCAGCTCATGCTGACCCTGGTGCCGGTCTGGGCGATGTTCGCGCTCGCCTGGAACCTGTTCAGCGGCTACTCCGGCATGCTGTCCTTCGGCCATGCCACCTTCTTCGGCATCGGCGCCTATACGGTGGCGCTCGCCGCGTCCGGCCTCGGCATCTCGCCATGGATCAGCATCCCGGTGGGCGCCGTGCTCGGGGCCGTGGCCGGCCTCGTCATCGGCGCCATCACCTTCCGGCTGCGGGGGCACTATTTCGCGCTCGCGATGCTCGCCTATCCGCTGGCGCTTCTCTACGTGCTCGAATATCTGCGCCTTTCCGAGGTCGTCTTCCCGATGCGCCGGGACGCCCCGGTCTGGTTCATGCAGTTCGAGGACCCGAAGGTCTACACCTTCCTCGCCCTCGGGCTGGCGGCGGCGACGTTCTTCCTGTGCCTGATGATCGAGCGCTCGGTGTTCGGCATCTCGCTGCGCGCCGCCGGCGAGAACGAGGCCGCGGCCGAGGCCGCCGGCATCGACACCTTCCGCATCCGCCTCAAGGCCCTCGTCCTCAGCGCCTCGCTCAGCGCGCTTGCCGGCGGCTTCTATTCCGTCGTGCTGCTGATCGTCACGCCGCCGGCCGTGTTCGGCATGCTCGTCTCCGCCCAGCCGATGATCATGACCATGTTCGGCGGCATGGGAACGGTGTGGGGGCCGGTGATCGGCGCCTCGATCCTCGTTCCGCTGTCGGAGACGCTGCGGGCCGAGTTCAGCTCGATCCTGCCGGGCA
>JACZJD010000739.1 GCA_014860725.1 Aquamicrobium sp. | reverse complement strand
CCGGGAAAGCCGTCGGCGCATGCGCGGCCTCGCGTCCCGCCGCCTGCGTCCCCACCGCCCGGGCATCGCCGAGCTGGAACCCGCCCAGCAGTTGGTCGAGCTCCTGCGCCTCGGCAGCCAGGCTCTGGCTTGCGGCCGAGGTCTCCTCGACCATGGCGGCGTTCTGCTGCGTGCCCTGGTCGATCACGCCGACGGCGGTGTTGATCTCGGCGAGGCTGGTGGACTGCTCGCGCGAGGCTTCCACGATCGCCACGACATGATCGCTGATCTCCTTGACGTCGCCGATGATCGCCTGCAGGGCCGCGCCGGCGTCGCCCACGAGCGCCACGCCCGTCTTCACCTCCTCGCCGGACTTGGTGATGAGCTCCTTGATCTGCTTGGCGGCTTCGGCCGAGCGCTGCGCCAGCCCGCGCACCTCCTGCGCGACCACGGCGAAGCCCCTGCCCGCATCGCCCGCCCGCGCGGCCTCCACCCCGGCGTTGAGCGCCAGGAGACTGGTCTGGAACGCGATCTCGTCGATGACGCCGATGATCGACCCGACCTCGCGCGAGGAACGCTCGATCTCTCCCATCATGGCGATCGCCTGCTGGACGACGGATTCGGATCGTTCCGCGCTGCCTCTGGTGCGCGCGACCAGGCCGCCGGCGTCCTCGGCTCTCTGCGCGGAGTGCCGCACCGTCACCGTGATCTGCTCGAGCGCGGCCGCGGTCTCCTCGACGGAGGCCGCCTGCTGCTCGGTGCGCCGCGACAGGTCGTCGGCGGCCGACCTGACCTCGTTGGCCGACGCGTTGATCGTCGCCGCCTTGTGCCCGACCGTCTGCAGGGCGCGGCGCAGGGTCTCGACCGAGTTGTTGAAGTCGAGGCGCAGCTTGTCGAGCGCCGGAATGAAGGGCTCGGCGATCTCGCAGACCAGATCGCCGCTCGCCATCCGGTCGAGGCCGGAGCCGATCTCCGTCACGGCACGGACCCGGCCGGTGATGTCCGTGGCGAACTTGACGACCTTCACCACCTTGCCGTCAGGGTCGAGGATCGGATTGTAGGACGCCTGAATCCAGACCTGCCTGCCGCCCTTGCCGATGCGCTTGAACTCCGCGGCGACGAACTCCCCGCCGCGCAGCGTGCGCCAGAACTCGGCATAGTCGGCGCTCTGCGCGAAGGCCGGCTCGACGAACATGCTGTGATGACGGCCTCTGATCTCCTCGAGGCTGTAGCCGGTGACGGCGCAGAAATTCTCGTTGGCGCGGACGATCGTGCCGTCGACCTCGAACTCGATCACGGCCTGCGATCGGGACACGGCGTCGATCTGGCCCTTGGCGTCCAGGGCGCCGGCGATCCGCTCGGCCTCCGAGGCCGTCATCTGCGCGACCATCAGGCCGTTCTTGCGGAACACCTCGACCGTGGCCGCCATGTCGCCGACCTCGTCGCGGCGGCTGACATAGGGAACCGCGACCTCGTAGTCGCCCTCCGCCATGCCGCGCATGACCTTCGCGAGCCTGCCGAGCGGAACGGTGATCGACCGGCTGACGAGCGCGGCGGCGGCAAGCGCGAGGGCCACGGCGAAGGCGAGCGACCAGAAGGCGAGCGTCTGGAAGCTTCCGGCCGCCTCGCTGACCTCCGCGCCGATCGACTGGTTGACCGCCTCGTGGTGGTCGATGAACTCGTTGATCGCGCCGAGCCATGCGTCGAACAGCGGACGCACCAGCGCCAGCCCGTCCAGAGCCGACGCGGTGTCGCCGGCCTCCTGGAGCGCGATGATGTCCGCCACGAGGGGATCGGCGCGCGCCTGGATGTCGGCAATGTCGGCCAGGATGCGGCGCTCCTCGGCCGAGGCGCCCGCCGGGCCGGCGATCATCTCCGCCATCGCCGCCTCGTTGCGCGCGTAGTCGGCCGCGAGCTTCCCGATCAGCGCCACCGCCCCCGCCCGTTCCCCGGAGGAAAGCATGGTCACGTCGCGAATCGCGATCGCGCGGTCGTGCACGCTGCCGCGATAGTTGATGGCGAAGCGCTGCTTGACGGAATTGATCTCGTTGATCTGCGACAGGTTCGCGTTGAGCGTGTTGACCTCAACGACGGACACCGAGGTCAACGCCAGCATGAGAATAAGCATAAATCCGAAGCCGAGCCCCAATCGAGAAGAAATTCCAAATCTAAATTTTGTCATTTTATGTTTTCCCGCATCCATCCTGCCGATTTTCTTATCGAGGATGCCAAGTCCGGTTTCAGTTGGTCTTTCCGGAGATGCGGGCAATCCGGGCTCCGGATCGCGCCCGGGTCCCGGAAATCGAGGATCAATCGCGCGCGATCGGCCGCCGGCTGCCTAAGCCGGCGTCGTCAGCCCCTGTTCGCCCCGCGCCGGGCCGATGGTCCGCTTGCCGGCGCTCCACCCCACCTGTGGAAAGACGATCTTCCTTTGACTTGCCAATTATTATCGCAATGTAAATGTTTCATCGAATTATAAGGGGCAGTGATTGAATATAATTTTGGATTACCAGAAATATTAATCGCGAGACGAAGAAATCCATATTTGAGGACACGAAAAAAGTACCATTCCGCAGCAGGACGGACGACGATTCCGCCCTTCGCGCGACCTCACCTTGAGGGAATTGCCGCTCGAACCCCGCCACAGACGGCGATTCCGGCCGAAATGGCCGGAAAACGTCGAAAAATCACGGCGGAAAGCCGGTCTGAGGGCCGCCGGCGGGCGCGCCGAGACGACGCAGGGGAAGGGGTTGCCGGCACCACCCCCGGCGTCTAATGGGCGCCTTTCCCCTGCGACATGTCTCAAAATGGGAAGGCCGCATGACCACCGGACTGGTGCATGGAGACCCATACATCCGCGCCGCCGTGTTTTTCGGGTTTTCCGACATGGTGAGACAGGCGGGAGGCGACCCCATGCGGCTGGTCGAGCGCGTGGGCATCGACCCTGACGCCCTGACCGATCCCGACATGCTGATCTCCTGGCAGCGGCTGGGCGTGCTGATGGAGCTGGCCGCGGCCGAGCTCGACAGGCCGTTCTTCGGCATCGAATGGGCGCTCAGCATACCGCCGCACTTCCCGAATGTGGGGCCGGTGGTGTTCATGGCCCAGCTCGTCGACACGCTCGGGGAATGGCTCGACCAGGGCGCGCGATACTGGCGCTATCATACCAACGCCTATCTGGTGCAGCTGCTCGACGACGGCGTTGGGGACACCGTGACCATGCGCTTCTGGCAGAGCCCGCTGATCCTTCCGCCGCGCCAGCCGATGGAGCACATCATCGCCTATGCCTGCAACATGGCGCGGGTGGTCACGGGGCTTCCCGACGAGGACCCGGTCGCCGTCCGCTTCAGGCATCCGAGGCCCGAGGACACGAGCCTGCACGAGGAGGCGTTCCGCTGCGACATGCAGTTCGAGGCGGAGCATACCGACATCGTCTTCGCGCGCAGCCTGCTCGACAGCCCCACCAACGGCCGGCTCAAGTCGCTCAAGACCATCGTCGACAGCTTCATCCGCTACCGCATCCGGCGCATGCCGCTCTACGACCAGTCGGTGCGCGCGACCGTCGAGATGGCGATCCAGAGCGTGATCGGCACCGGCTCGTGCACCAAGGAGTTCATCGCCAGCTCGATGGGCACCTCGCCCAAGAAGCTGCAGCGCCTGCTCGCGCATGAGGGAACCTCCTTCTCCGACGTGCTCGACCAGACGCGGCAGTCGATGGCCTGCCGGATGCTCGCCCAGACCGGCGTGCCGATCTCCAGCGTCGCCGGCATGCTCGAATACTCCTCGACCACGGCCTTCACCCTCGCCTTCAAGCGCTGGATGGGGCTGACGCCGCGCGAATACCGCAAGAAGGCCGGCATCGCGATCTCCGACGACGAGGCCGGCGAACTGCTCGACGAGACGACCTAGCGCCCGCCCTCTTCCGTTCCCTGCCGCTGGTGCGGCACCTCCGCTTCGGGCCGCCCCGAGGCGCGATGACGGCGCGCGGGCACGCGCCCGCCGCGCTGCACCCCTATTGTCGGGAAGCCCTCCAGACAGGATCGACAAACGACATTCAATTCGCCTGCCGACATCCGGCGAGCGTCTGTCGTCCTATAGATTTCATTCTATGAAACTATAATTGCATATTGACACGTTCGTCGCCGCAGGCTTAGACCTAGGGGCTGCGAGGAGCAGGAGGAGTTCGTGACGCATTTCAGGGTCGGCGACGCCGTCGTGAGACGGATCGAGGAGGTCATCGAACTGGGTTACACGCCGGAGTTCATGCTTCGCGACTTCGACGCCTCGATGCTCGACCGGCATCCGGTGGCCGGCGGGCCGGGCTTCATCGACCGCGAGTCCGGCCGCTACTGGAGCAGCATCCACTCCTGGCTCGTGACGCTCGACGGCCGGAACATCCTCATCGACACCTGCTCGGGAAACGGCAAGGCGCGCGCGCTGCCGATCTTCCAGCGCTTCCACATGCTGAACTTCCCCTACATGGACAATCTCGCGCGCGCGGGCTTCGGGCCGGAGGACATCGACGTCGTCTTCTGCACCCACCTTCACATCGACCATGTCGGCTGGAACACGCACAACGTGAACGGCGAGTGGGTCCCGGCCTTCCCCAAGGCGCGCTACGTCTTCGGCCGCAAGGAGTACGAGCACTGGACCGGTGACGGAAAGGGGCCCGCGGTCTTCCCGGAGAACGTCGCCGTGATCGAGGACAGCGTGCTGCCGGTCGTCGCCGCGGGAAAGGCCGAGTTCGTCGACGACGGCGACGAGATCGTCCCCGGCCTCAGGGTGGAGGCCGCGCCCGGCCATACGCTCAACCAGCTCATGGTCAAGTACGAGGCGCCGGGCGGCGGCTTCGTGATCTCGGCCGACGTCATCCACCATCCGGTCCAGGTCTACGAGCCGCATGTGACGAGCCGCTTCTGCGAATATGTCGACCTCGCCGAGGCCACCCGCCGCAGGCTGCTCGACTACTGCGCCGACACCGGCGCGCTGCTGATGCCGATGCATTTCGGCGCGCCTCATGCCGGGCGGATCTTCCGCACCGGCGGCGGCTACGGCTTCCGGCCGGAACAGGCGGCATGAGCGGAAAGCGGGAGCCGAAACGAATTGCGGATTGCCAGTGCGACAGCACCAGCCAAACCAGACGAGTAGGACGATGGGCTACACGATAGCGGAGAAGATCCTGGCGCGCGTGTCCGGCAGGGACCGCGTGAAGGCCGGCGACGAGGTGATGGCGAAACCCGACTACGTCATCGCCTACGACTTCCCCGGCTACACCGACGTCTACTTCAGGCAGATGAAGGAGGAGTTCGGCATCGACAGGGTCGCGGAGCCGGAGCGCTACGCCATGTTCATCGACCACATGGTGCCCGCCGCGACGCCGAAGGAAGAAGAGCTCCACATCATCACGCGCAACTGGTGCGCGGAAAACAACGTCCCCCTCTTCGAGCGCAAGGGCATCGGCCACCAGGTCGCCGCCGAGGTCGGCTATGCCGTGCCTGGCGCCTTCGTCGTCCACTTCGACGGCCACATCAGCCAGCTCGGCACGTTCGGCACGCTGGCCATGGGCGTCCGCCGCAGCCTGCTCGAGGCGCTGGTGCGCGAGCGAATCTCGATCAAGGTTCCGAAGACGGTCCGCGTCAACCTGACCGGCACGCTGGGCAAGGGCGTCATGGCGCGCGACGTCTTCCACCATCTCGTGCGCGTCATGGGCCCGGCCTCCTGCCGCTTCCAGGTGCTGGAGATCGGCGGCCCGGCGCTGTCGCAGATTTCGACCGAGGGCCTCCAGACCATCACCGGGCTGGCGATGTTCACCGGCGCGATCACCGCCATCGTCAACCCCGACGAGGAGCGCCTCGCCTATGCGCTGCCGCGCGCCCGCAAGACGCTGGAGCCGGTCTACAGCGATCCCGACGCGGAATATTCCGCCGTCTACGAGATCGACCTCGACCAGCTCGAGCCGCTGGTGGTCGTGCCGCCGACGCCGGCCAATTCGCGCAACCTCACCGACTATGTCGGGCTGGAGCTCAATGCCGGCTATCTCGGCTCCTGCGCGTCCGGCCGCATCGAGGACCTGCGGATCGCCGCGAAGATTCTGGAAGGGCGTCAGGTGGCGCCGGGCTTCCAGTTGAACGTCGTCCCCACCAGCCAGGAGATCATGGCCGCCGCCGGCCGCGAGGGCCTGCTGTCGATCCTCACCGAGGCCGGCGCCTTCGTCTCGGCCCCGACCTGCGACTACTGCTACGGCCGCATCGGCACGATGACGGCGAAGCAGCGCGCCGTCTCGACCGGCACGCTCAACGTCCGCGGCCGCATGGGCAGCCCGGATTCGGAAATCTACCTGTGCAGCGCCGCCACGGTCGCCGCCTCGGCGATCGAGGGGAAGATCGCGGACCCGAGAAAGTACATGTGAGGACCGATGACGCTGAAGACACTTCGCGGCCGGGTCGCCTTCATCTTCGACGAGATCAACTTCGACGTCGACCAGATCGTCGGCGTCAAGAACATCAAGATCACCGATATCGACGAGCTGGCCGCCGTGGCGATGGAAGCCTACGACCCGGACTTCCGCGACAAGGTGAAGCCGGGCGACATCCTGGTCGGCAACCACAATTTCGGCTACGGCCACCCGCACTACCCGCCCATGCGCGCGATGCGCCATCTCGGCATCGCCGGCGTGGTCTGCGAGTCGTTCTCGCCCGGCTACTGGCGCGGCGAGATCAGCATGGGCTTCCCGCAGGCGACATGCCCCGGAATCCTCGGGCTGGTGGAGCGCTGGGACGAGATCGAGGTGGACTACGACGCCAACGAGGTCCGCAACCTGACACGGGGAACGTCGCTGCCGATCGAGCCGCTGTCGCTGGCCGACCGGGCGATGCTCGAGGCCGGCGGCCTCATCGGCTACATCAAGCAGAGCGATGCCCCCGCCACCGGCGGCCATGGGCAGGAAACAGGGAGTTCGACATGATGCATCGCGGCGCAAGCGCAGAGTTCCGGGAGCGGGTGCTGGCCCAGAAGACGGTGTGGATGGGCGGCGCCTACGACGCCTTCTCCGCCAGGATGATCGAGCGCGCCGGCTTCGAGGGCATCATGACCAGCGGCTTCGGCGTGTCGGCGTCGCTGCTCGGCATGCCCGACGCCGAGCTCTACACGCTAACCGAGAATGTCGGCGTCGTCCGCAACGTCGTCAACGCGGTCGACGTGCCGGTGGTGGCCGACATCGACACCGCCTACGGCAACGCCATCAACGCCATGCGCGCGATCCGCGAGTTCGAGAATGCGGGTGCCGCGGCCGTGATCATGGAGGACCAGGTCGCGCCCAAGCGCTGCCCGATCTGCGTCGCGGGCGTCGAGACCATTCCGATGGAGGAGGCCGCGAAGAAGATCGAGGCCGCCGTCGAGGCGCGCCGCAACCCCCACATGCTCATCGTCGCCCGCACCGACGCCGCCACGGTGCCCGAGGCGATCGCCCGCGCCAAGGCCTATGTGGCGGCGGGCGCCGATGTCGTGCAGCCGATCAGCAACACCTTCCGCAACCTCGATGCGCTGAAGTCGCTGCGGCAGGAGGCGGGCGTCCCGCTCTCGCTGCAGGTCCTCGGCTGGCTGGAGCAGGAGCTTGCCCCCGCCGACATCGAGAGCGTGGCCGGCCTCGCCACCTTCCCCCTCGTCCCGCTGATGAGCGTGGCGCAGGTGCTTCAGGACAACCTCGCCCAGCTCGTCAGGGACAAGCACTCGCGCAACCTGCCGCACAAGCGCATGGTGCATCACGACTTCGTCGAGCTGATCGGCTTCGAGGAGATCGAGAAGCTGCAGCTCAAATATCTGGAGAACGGCCCCGGCCGCAACGCGGCCTGAACCGCCGGGCGCATCCGAACGAAAGGGCGGTCCGACGACCGCCCTTTTCGCATTCCGTTCGGTGCCGTCGCCTGCGCTTCCCGCGCGGCGGCCATGCCGGTCAGGAAAGATACGCCTTCATCACCTCGGGGCTTTCCCGAAGCATCTCGGCCGTGCCCTCGATGACGATCTCGCCGCGCCGCATGACGTAGCCGTAGTCGCAGACCGAGAGCGCGATCGCCGCGTTCTGCTCGACGAGCAGGATCGACTGGCCCTGCCTGTGCAGCGCCACGATGGCGTCGAACACGAGGTCGACGATCGACGGCGCCAGCCCCATGGACGGCTCGTCGAGGACCAGGACCTGCGGCTGCGTCATCAGCGCCCGGCCGATGGCGAGCATCTGCTGCTCGCCGCCGGAAAGCAGGCCCGCCTTCTGCTGGCGCCGCTCCTTGAGGCGCGGGAAAAGCTCGTAGACGCGCTCGAGCTGGCCGCCATTGCCGCCGCGCCCGGCAAAGCCGCTCAGGTCGAGATTCTCCTCGACGGTCAGCGGCGCGACGACCATGCGCCCTTCCGGCACCAGGGCGAGGCCCTGACGCACGACCTGATGGACGCGCAGACGCGAAATCTCGCGGTCCTGAAGGGTGATCGAACCTTCGACGGGCCGGTGGAGTCCGGCGATGCTGCGCAGGGTGGTCGACTTGCCGGCGCCGTTGGAGCCGAGGACCACGCAGAGCGACCCCGGCGCGACCTTGAGGCTGACGCCCCTCACGGCGCGGATCGCGCCGTAGCTAGCCGACAGGTTGGTTACGTGCAGCATCGTTCTTCCGTCCGAAATAGGCAGCCTGCACCTCGGGATCGTCGATGCAGCTGCGCGGCGTGCCCTCTGCGAGGAGCTTGCCGAAGTTCATCACCGTGCAGCTGTCGCAGAACTCCGTGACCAGCCCCATATTGTGCTCGACCATCAGGATGGTGAGACCGCCGTCGCGCAGCTCGTGCACCAGCCGGCCGATCGCCTGGCTCTCGGCGTGGTTCATGCCGGCCGTCGGCTCGTCGAGAAGCAGGAGCGCCGGGTCGGAGCCCAGAGCGCGCGCGATCTCGATGCGCCGCTGCTCGCCGTAGGAAAGCGTCTCGGCGAGCACGTCGGCCTTGTCGGCCATGCCGACGCGGGCGAGGAGCGCCAGCGACTTCGCCCGCGCGTCCTCCCAGTCCCGCCGCGCCTTCGGCAGGCCCGCGAAGGAGGCGAACAGGCTCGACCCGCGGCGCAGGTAGCAGCCGGTCAGCACCTGCTCCAGCGCCGACATGCCGCTGAACAGGCGCACGTTCTGATAGGTGCGGCTGATGCCGAGCGCCGCGATGTCGTGCGGCGCCCGCGTCTCGAGATGGTTGCCCTCGAACAGGATTTCCCCGTCGGTCGGATGGAAGAGGCCGGTGATCAGGTTGATCACCGTCGTCTTGCCGGCGCCGTTCGGGCCGATCAGGCCGTGGACCGAGCCCTTGCGGACCGAGGTCGACAGCCCGCCGACGGCGGCGACGCCGCCGAAGTGCTTGACGACGCCGCGCAGTTCCAGGAGCGTCTGCGCCTCATGCATCGGCCTGCTCCTTGCGGCGCGCCTTGCGCAGCTTGAGCACGCGCGGATCGATGAGCCCGCGCGGCAGCAGGATCATGATGACGAGGAGCACGACGCCCTTCGCCACGTCCTGGATCTCGGGGACCACCGCCTGCATCGTCGTCGGCAGCGCCGTGAACACGAAGGCGCCGACGATCGGCCCGAACCAGTGGAACGAGCCGCCCAGCACGGTCGAGGCGATCATGGTGAAGGCGAGCGCGAGGAAGTAGGTGTCGGCCGAGATAAACTGAAGCGTCGTCGCCAGCGCCGCGCCGCCGATCCCGCCCACCGCGCCGCTGATGAGGAAGGCGATGAACTGGATGCGATAGGTGCTGATGCCCATGGTGGAGGCGACGGCCGGGTCCTCGCGCACGGCGCGCGACACCAGCCCGTACCAGGAGTTGTGCATGCGGTAGAACACGAATGCCGTGATCGACAGCGCGATGAACAGCTCCAGCACGCTGACGCGGACGGGCACCAGCAGGCCCTGGACGCCGCCGGTCAGCGCCGGCGTGTTGAGGACGACGACGCGGGTGATCAGCACCAGCGCCAGGCTGGCGAGCGCCATCCAGTGGGTCTCGAGCCGCAGGAACAGGAAGGCGATGACCGCCGCGGCGACGCCGCCGGCGACCCCTGCCAGCAGGAAGGCCAGCATGGCGGGAATGTTGAAGATGCCGATCATCTGCGCCGCGAAGAAGCCGCCGACCGCCGCGAACATCACCGTCGTGAAGCTGAGCACGCCGGCCGAGAGCACGGCATAGCAGCTGAGCGCGATGAAGGAGTTGACGAGGCCGAAGGCGATGGTGGCCGAATAGGCCGCCCAGAAATCCAGAATGGCTTCCATCATCAGGCCCTCAGGAAGTTGCCGCTGCCGAAGATGCCGCGGGGCCGCATCACGAGGAAGGTGAGGAGCAGGATGTAGGTGAAGCCGTCACGGAAGGTCGTGGACAGGTACTGCGCGATGAACACCTCGCAGATGCCGAGCAGGATGCCGGCCAGGACCGTGCCGCGCACGTCGTCGTAGCCGCCGACGACCACGGCCGCGAAGCCCTTGAGCAGCAGGCCCTCGCCGAGCATGTAGGAGATGTTGGAGGTCGCAGCACCCCCGAGGACCCCCGCCAGCCCCGAAGTCGCGCCGGCGAGGAAGGCGGTCAGGAGGATGACCATGCGGGCGTTCACGCCGCCGAGCGAGGCGGCCTCCGCGCTCCAGCCGACGGCGCGCATGGCCGCGCCGATCCGCGTCTTCTGGATCAGCAGGTAGATGCCTGTCGCGCAGAACAGCATGGAGCCGATGATGATGAGCTGCATGTAGGGAATGCGCATGAAGCCGAGATCGAGCATGCCGCGCGGATAGGTGCGCGCCGGGAAGGCCCAGCTCTGATGGTTCGTCGCCATGCCGGCGAGGCTGTCGAGGATGATGAGGAAGGCGATGCTGGTGATCAGTGCCCCCAGCATCCCCGTCTTTCTGTTCCTGAGCGGCTGGAAACCGATCTGGTCGACGGCGATGGCCAGAAGGCCGCCGCCGATGACGCCGGCCGCGATCGCGACCGGAAACGATACGTCATACCAGATCACCGCGAAGTAGCCGATGATGGCCGCCCAGCTGGCATAGGCGCCGTGGGCGGTGTTCAGGATTCCGAGCGTGGCGAAGACCAGCCCGAAACCGATCCCGAACAATCCATACAGGGAGCCAAGCGCGATGCCGTTCACCAGCTGCTCGAGGAACAGTTGCATGTCACTGCTTCTCCCAGAGGACGACTTCGCCGTTGCTGTTCCAGTTGACGATCAGCGTCTCGGGGATCTGGGCCTGACCGTTGACGATCTCCTGACCGCCATAGAGATTGTGCTCGATCGAGGTGATCTTCCACAGCTCCTCGGCCAGCTTCTCGCGCGTCGGGTCGCCGTCGAGCGTCTTCATGCCCTGGGCGATGTAGTGGATCGCGGTGTAGCCCTGGGCGGAATAGACATCCGGAAGCTCACTGTATTTGGCCTGATACGCCTCGATGAAGGCCAGGGCCTCCGGGCTGTCCGACAGGCCCGGCTGGAACGACAGCGCGAATGGGATGTTCTCGATCAGCTCGCCCGACTTCTGGTAGATGGCGGGCGGCGAGATGACCTCGGACGTGCCGATGACGCCCTCGTAGCCGCGCTGGCGCAGCGCCGAGATGATGCCGACGGCCGGCTGCTGGGTGGTCATCACCATGATGAGGTCGGGATCGGTGCCCATGCCCTGCGTCGCCGGGCCGGTGAAGTCGGTGTCGTTCGCGAGCGTCGAGATCTCGGCGACGGTCTCGGCGCCCGCCTCCTCGAACACCGCCTTCACGGCGTGGGCGCGGGTCAGGAAGATGTCGTTGTCGCCGGTGACGTAGTAGGCGACGCGCTTGGGCTTCAGTTCCTCGGCGAGGCGCCGCGCCATCATGACCTCCTGCGGCCCGGGCAGCGCCACGACCGACGTCACATACGGCTCCTGCGGCAGGCCGTCGCGCGTTGCGCCGTAGATGACCAGCGGCAGCTTGTTGTTCATCGCGATCGGCACCAGCGCGCCGGCGATGGGGGTGATGATGCAGCAGGTGGTGGCCAGCACGGTGCGGTCGGCGGCGAACTGCGTCATCGCCTGCACGGCGCGGGCCGCATCCGTGCCGCTGTCCTTCACGAGCATGTTCAGGGTCACGCCTTCGCCGGCGAGGCCCTTGGCGTTGATCTCCTCGATCGCGAGGTCGGCGCCGCGGTGATACGAGATGCCGGCCGAGGCGACGGGGCCGGTGTCGTCGCTGATAATGCCGATATTGTACTGGCCGGGGGTGGGGTCCGCCCAGGCGGCACCCGCCATGGCGAAGGTCACGGCGGCAATGGCTGCCCCGAGGCGCATGTTCCTGGTCTTCATGATCATCAACTTCCTCCAACTTAGCTTCCGCCCTCGGGCGGTGGCGAGCGGTGTCTCCGCCGGGACGCTGCCGAAACCCTCACCTCCGTCGCGCCGGCCGGATCGAGGGCGCACGAAGCCCCCCATCATCCTTGCGGATATGGCCCATTCGTTCCGTTGCGGGAAACGATCGTAGCTTCACACATGTCCGCCTTCCGGTCTGTCCATGCATGCGCGCACGAGTGGCGTGAAGAAGTGCCTCCCTGTCAGCCTCCACCAACGATGGCAGCCTATACACCGGCGAGGCAGCCTGTCAATCCATGATCCTCATGTCGCTCCATGACATGATCGTGGTTTGAAACGCCTCGATGCCGGAACGCTGCCGGGGTGCGGCGACCCCCGGACTTGCCGTGCCGGAGGGAGAAGATATTTCATTATATGAAATCTATGCTATTCGTTGACACGAGAACTTGCAACTCCTATTCGAATGCGGGACTGCAGTGGAGGATGCGATGTCGATCAGCGAACACATCAGAACCGACGACCTGATGGTCATTGCCGCCTTGCGCGACAGCCTCGGCGACGACCGCGTCAAGGCCGACCGCGAGACGCGCACCTTCTACGCCAACGACATCTTCTGGCAGCCGGGCATCGCGCCGCTGGCTGTCGTTATGCCGTCCACCGCCGAGGAGCTGTCGGCGGCCGTGCGCATCGCCACCGAGGCCGGCATTTCGGTCGTGCCGCGCGGCGGCGGCATGTCCTACACCAAGGGCTACCTGCCGGAGCGCTCGGACTCGATCGTGGTCGACGCCCGCGACATGAACCGCATCGTCGAGGTCAACGCCGCCGACCAGTATGTCACGGTCGAGGCCGGCGTGACCTGGGAAGCGGTCAACGCGGCGCTCGAGGGAACCGGCCTGCGCACCGGCTACTGGGGGCCGCTGTCGGGCATCCGCGCCACGGTCGGCGGCGCGCTGTCGCAGAACAGCGCCTTCTTCGGCTCGGCGCTCAACGGCACCGTGGCGGAGAGCGTGCTGGGCGTCACCGTCGTCCTCGCCGACGGCCGCATCGTCACCACAGGCTCCGGTGGCCGCAAGGGCGCCCGGCCCTTCACCCGCTACGGCGGACCGGACCTGACCGGCCTCTTCCTCGGCGACAGCGGCGCGATGGGCATCAAGGCGGCCGCGACGCTCAGGCTGTGGCCGCAGCCGGTCGAGGTCGACTACCTCACCTTCGGCTTCGAGACGCTGAAGGACATGGCGCTCGCCCAGACCGCGATGGCGAGGACGCGCATGGTTTCCGAGGGCTTCGGCATCGACCGCGCCAAGGCGCAGCATTCGGCGAGCGTCAATCGCCTGTCGGACGGCCTGAAGACCTTGGGCAACGTCGCCAGCGCTGGCAAATCTTTGTTCGAAGGCGTGAAGAACGCGGTCGACATCGCGGCGTCCGGCTCGGCATTCCTGATGAAGCACCCCTACACGCTTCATATCGTCACCGAGGCGCGCAACGCGGCGGAGCTGAAGGTCAATGTCGCGACGCTGAAGGAGATCGGCGAGCGCACCGGCAAGAGCCTCGCCAACAGCGTGCCGAAGGTGATGCGTGCCAGGCCGTTCTCGCCGGTGCGCGGCATGCTCGGGCTGAACGGCGAGCGCTGGGTGCCGATCCATGCCGTCTTTCCGCTCGGCGACGCCGGGCGCGTCGTGGACGCCAACGAGGTCTACTTCGCCGAGCGCGCCGCCGAGATGAAGGAGCACGGCATCGTCTACACCGTCATGACCATGACCGTGGGCAACGAGTTCTTCATCGAGCCCGCCTTCTACTGGATGGACGAGATCACGCCGCTGCACGAAAACAGCCTCGGCGCGGAGGTGGTGAAGCCGTGGCGCGACCGCGCCGCCAACCCGCAGGCGCGCGAGGCCGTGGCGAGGCTGCGCCGCGGCACCCAGGAGCTCTACGCGTCGCTCGGCGGCGTAAGCTGGCAGGTGGCGCGCGACTATCCCTTCCGCGAAATCCTCAGCGACGGCACGTGGTCGCTGCTGTGCGACATCAAGAAGGCCGTCGATCCGCGGACGCTGATGAACCCGGGCTCGCTCGGGCTCACGGGATAGTCTTCCAAAAGGCGCAGGCCGGCCCGCGCGCAGTTCAGCAGCCGTGGATGGCCGGCAAACCGACGACCGAGACTTGCGCGCATCGATGTCACCTTTGGCTCTGCAGCAGCTTTCTGTTAGGTGGTGGCTCTATCGACCTGCGAGCACTTGACGAACGGCGACATGGTGGAGTTGAGATAGCGGATCGTATCGCCCTTTGATCGACATGTCGGCATCCGACATCGCGGGCCCGGCACCGGGAATGAACTGGCAAGAAGAAGAGAAAGATGGCGGGGAAGCAAACCAGCGGCTCATCGGTCCAGAACGTACGCGCGGTCACCCGCGCGCTCCTGGTGCTTAACTCCTTCGCGGGGAAGGACCTGCAGACGCTCGCCGAGGTGAGCGGCTCGACGGGGCTGGACAAGGGCACGACCCGCCGCCTTCTGCTCACCCTGATGCAGAGCAACTACATCGCCCAGGACCCGCTGACCCATCACTACCGCCTCGGGCGGGCGATCCGCGATCTCGCGTCGAATGTCGGCGACACGCAGGATTTGCGGGCGATCGCCCAGCCTGCCCTGCTGGAGCTCGCCAGCGAGCTCAGCGTCACGGCCTTCCTGTCGATCTTCAAGGACGGCGCCGCCGTCTGCCTCGACCGCGTCCACGACATGCGCGGCCTCGAGGTCCACTGGTGGCAGGTCGGCGGCACCCTGCCGCTCAACTGCGGCGGCGCGCCGAAGCTGCTTCTGGCCTACCAGCCGGAAGAGGAGATCGAGCGCCTGCTCTCCGAGCCGATGGAGCAGCTGAGCGAGAAATCCATCACCTCGAAGAAGGAGCTGCGCAAGCGCCTCGCCCTCATCCGCGAGCGCGGCTGGGAATGCGCGGTCGACGACGTCGCGCTGGGCCTGACCGCGCTGGCCGTGCCGGTGCTCGACCGCGACGGCAAGCCGGTATGCGCGGTCTCGATCGCCGGCCTCACCCCGCAGCTGGTCAAGAACGGCAAGCCCGTCCACCTGGAACGCCTCCAGGAGGTCGCGAGCCGCATCCGCGGCCAGCTCGGCTACCGGTAGCCGGCCTGCCGCTCGCAGGACTATTCTATATAGGGAAAATAGTCGGCCGGAGAGAGTCTCACCCCCTCCAGCGACGTGACGCGCGTGACGAGCCGTATGTCCGGGCCGGCGAGCCCGCCGATCTTCTCGCCGGACAGCACCCGCAGCATCACCTCGACGGCCATCGTCCCCTGCGCCTGCGGATCGTCGTTCGGCGCGACGAGTACGCGGCCGTTCACCAGCCCCCGCCGGACGCTGTGGCTGACATAGGTCGCCACGAGCTTCGGGGCTTTCGCCGCGCTGCCGGCGTCGATCAGTCCCATCGCCGCCTCGATCGCCGGCGCCGGGCCGATTATGTAGTCCGGGGCGGGATAGGCCCTGAGCGCGCGTTCGAGCGCGTCGAGCTGCTCGCTCTGGCCGGTATCCGCCCGGAAGACCGCCGCTATCTGAATGGCCGCATCGGCAAGGCCGGCTTTCAGCCCCAATTCGACCGGCGCGACCCACCCGGATTCCTCGGGTCCCGAAAGCAGCACCGCGGTCTGCGGCGGCGTTCCCTGCGGATGCAGCTCCGTCAGGAACCGGCCGAGCTCGAGGCCCATGTCGCGCCAGTCGACGCCAACACGGGCGCTGAGCGCGTCGGAATGCAGCTCGTTGACGAGGGCGATCACCGGCACGGCGCGGGCCGCGCGTTCGATCGCCGCCAGCAGGTCGGGATGATCGGAGGTGACGGCGCCGATCAGGATCGCCTCGACGCCCAAGCGCTCGCAGGTCTCGAGCTGGCGAAGCTGCTGCTCGCGGGCGCGGTAGCCGCCCGCCTCGAAGAAGCGCGGCGCCACATCGTGCTGCCGCGACGCCTGCTCGATGCCGTAGGCGACGCTGAGCCAGTACTCGTCCTTGAAATGGGGAACCAGAACGCAGAAGCTCCGCTCCTGCGCGCCGGCGGGAACGCTTGCCAAACACGACAGACCGAACGTCGCAGCGTACAGAATTGCGCGCATTCCCGCCCGCAGGTAAAGCTCAGCCATGCGTCCACGGCGCTTCGACACGCAACTGCAGTTCGTCTTCACTGCTCTCTCCGCCCTCACGCTCGTGGTGGGCCTCACCTCTATGGGGGTGAATCGCCACCTTATCAACACGCACCGCGAGCTTTTGGGCGACGCCATGCCGGCGGTCCAGCTCGCCGAGCGGGTGGGGGCCGACGCGGAGCTGGCGTGGGGTGCGGCCGACCGGCTGCGCGCGGCCGACAATGAGGAGCAGATCGAATCCGCCGCCGGCCAGCTGACGGGCTTCATCGACGGCATCGAGGCGGGCGTCGGCGAGCTGCGGCTGCGCTTCCCCGAAAGCGGGGCGCAGGAGGAGGCGGCGCGGTCGCGCGGCCATGCCGCGAGGATGCGGGCGAACGCCCTCGACGCCCATTCGATCCGCGCCGCGCTTCGCGCGGAGGCGGAACGCACGGAGGCCGCGACGCTGCGTCTGGCGGCCATCGTCGCGGCGCAGAACGATCTGGCGCGGCTGCGGATCACCGCCGGCATCTCCGAACTCTACACCGCCCCGGACGCCGCGACGCGGGCCGGCCTCGACCGCCTCGCCGACCGCGACTTCTTCGCCTATGAGCGGATCGGCGAGCTTTCCGAGACCGTCGCCGAGCTCGGGCGAAGCCTGCGGCAGGCGGCCGCCGCGCAAACGCAGGACGAGCTCGATCTGCTGGGCTCCGACAGCCGCGCCGGCCTCGAC
>JACZJD010000738.1 GCA_014860725.1 Aquamicrobium sp. | reverse complement strand
TCCCACAGCCGCACCGTGCCGACGACGCTGCCCGCCGCGTCCGTCGCGACGAAGGCGAGCCCTTCCGACGGACGCCGGCCGCGCCGCAGGCGGTGCGACGCCTTCTTCCGCCACTTCGGCCCCATGGCGCGGTCGAGGAGCGCGTCGCGCGCCGGAACGTCGAGCGGCATCTCGGCGCGCACGACGATGCCGGGGCCCGGCTCCCGGGCCGACTGCTGGGTCATGTCCGTGATCCTCCCGCGGTGCGTCAGATTACGTAGGCGCGCAGCGGCTCGAAGCCGTTGAACGCCACCGCCGAGTAGGTCGTGGTGTAGGCACCCGTGCCCTCGATCAGCACCTCGTCGCCGATGGTCAGCGAGATCGGCAGCGGATAGGGCGTCTTCTCGTAGAGCACGTCGGCGGAATCGCAGGTCGGGCCGGCGAGGATGCACGGCTCGGTCGCGTCGCCGTCGCGCGGGGTGACGAGCGGATAGCGGATCGCCTCGTCCATGGTCTCGGCCAGGCCGCCGAACTTGCCGATGTCGAGATAGACCCAGCGGACGTTGTCGTTGTCGGCCTTGCGCGAGACCAGCACCACCTCGGCCTTGATGACGCCGGCATTGCCGACCATGCCGCGGCCGGGCTCGATGATCGTCTCGGGCAGGCGGTTGCCGAAATGGCGCGACAGCGCCGCGAAGATCGCCTCGCCATAGGCCTGCGCGGTCGGGACGTCGCGCAGGTAACGGGTCGGGAAGCCGCCGCCCATATTGACCATGCGCAGCCTGATGCCCTCCGCGGCCAGCGTCTGGAACACCGCCTTGGCGTCGCTGAGCGCGCGGTCCCAGGCCGCGAGATCGGTCTGCTGCGAGCCGACGTGGAACGACACGCCATAGGCGTCGAGGCCGAGCGAGGCGGCATGGCGCAGCACGTCGACGGCCATGGCCGGCACGCAGCCGAACTTGCGCGACAGCGGCCACTCCGCCCCCTCGCCGTCGGTCAGCACGCGGCAGAAGACGCGGGCGCCGGGCGCGGCGCGCGCCACCTTCTCCACCTCCTCGACGCAGTCGACGGCGAAGAGGTCGATGCCGAGCTCGTGGGCGCGTGCGATGTCGCGCTCCTTCTTGATGGTGTTGCCGTAGCTGATGCGGTCGGGCGAGGCGCCGGCGTCGAGCGCCATCTCGATCTCGGCCACGGACGCCGTGTCGAAGGACGAGCCGAGGCCGGCCAAGAGCCGCAGGATCTCGGGCGCCGGGTTGGCCTTGACGGCGTAATAGATCTTCGATTCGGGCAGCGCCCGCTCGAAGGCGACGTAGTTGTCGCGCACCACGTCGAGATCGACCACGAGGCAGGGGCCGGTGGGACGTCGGGTGGCGAGGAAGTCGAGAATGCGCTGGGTTGCCATCTTTGGTCTCCGCATCGATCCGGTTTGCGGGCGGCGGGCGCCCGCGGGGCTTAAGGCTGCGGATGCAGGCATCCGCGGTGGACAAAGGGCGCAGGAGGCGAATCAAGGCCCAGCCGGGGTGGAGACGCCGGACCGTGAAACGCGCTGCCGCGCGAACGATGGGAACCCGCCTTGCGGCGAAAACCCGCTTTGTCTGCCTTGGATTGGATGGGAGACCCCTGTCCGCACTGCCGGCAATGAAGGTGTGCCTCTTCAGTAACCCCGGTCTGTGGACGACCGGCAGACACCAGAAAGGCCCGCACCGTCGTTGCTTCGGGATGTCCCCGTTCGGGCGGTTGGCCGTCCGACCGGCTGGAGTGGTTGGCTCCAGGTACCTTACCGTCTCCCTCACCTTGACTGGGGGAGCGGCGGACACCCATTGGCACGTGCGACTTTGGGCAGGGGCGATATAAGGAGAAGTTCGAGGAGAATCAATGGAAATTTTGTGAAACTTCCGTGACC
>JACZJD010000737.1 GCA_014860725.1 Aquamicrobium sp. | reverse complement strand
GCGCAGCCTCGGTGGGGTTGGTGGCGTCGTCGTAGGTGACGAGCTCGCCCTTGCGGCCGTTGACGCCGCCCTCGGCGTTGACGCCGTCGGCCAGCGCCTTGACCGCATCGCGCTCGGGAATGCCGAAGGGGGCGGCAGGGCCGCTGAGGCTCAGCAAAAGGCCGATCTTCAGCGGCTTCACGTCTTCTGCGGCCGCCGGCGCCAGCGCGCCGATGCCGATCATCGCGGCTGCGCCGGCAGCCAGGACCATTCTGCGGGTAAGCGATTTCATGTCAGTCTCCTCCAGTGGATGCACGGTCGCTGCGGCGGCTATTCGGATTCCAGCCAGCGCAGGATTTCTTCCCGGTGCGCGTCGAGCGGCGGCGGGTGGCGGCGCACGCTCTGCGGCGCGGCCGAAAGCTTGAGCGGGTGGGCGACGACGCGGGCCTGCCGGTCGCCGCCGATGTCGACGGAGGTGAGCATGCCGTTCTCGCGAAGCTGCGGATGCGCCAGCGCCTCGGCCAGCGTCTGCACCGGCGCGCACAGGATGTCCTCCTCGACAAGGCGGGCGACGATGTCGGCGGTGGCGACGGCCCTGAAGTCGTCGGCGAGCAGGGCGTGGATTTCCTCGCGGTGCTCGCGCTGGGCCCTGGCGTCGGCCAGATGGGGCGCCGCGCTCGCATCCGCGACGCCCAGCGCCCGGCAGATCGAGCCGAGCGGGTTGTCGCGGAAGAAGCCGAGCACGGTGACGAAACCGTCGCGCGTCTCGAACACGAAGTTGGGCGCGAGCTCGAACCAGTGCGTGGTCCTGCCGTGCAGCATCTGGGTCGAGGCTTCGAGGCTCTGCACCGCCACCGCCGTGTCGAGCAGGTTGATCGACACCTTCTGGCCCTCGCCGGTGCGCTCGCGGTGAAGGAGCGCGAGCAGGATGCCCTGCACAAGCGTCATGCCGGAGGCGAAGTCGATGGCGGGCGGGTTGGTGAAATGCGGGCTGCCGCCGGCCGCGGCCGACTCGCGCGCCATGCCGCTCAGCGACTGGATGATCAGATCCTGCCCGCCCAGCTTCGACAGCGGCCCGGTCTCGCCGAAGCCGGTGGCCCAGGCGTAGATCAGGCGCGGGTTGCGCTTGCGCAGCGTGTCGAAATCGAGGCCGAGCCGCTCGGCCACGCCCGGCCGGTAGTTGTGGATCAGCACGTCGGCGCGGTCGAGGATGCGCTTGAGGATGTCGAGATCGCCCGCCTGCTTCAGGTCGAGCGCGATCGAGCGCTTGTTGCGGTTGACCGCCGCGAAGTGGGAGCTCATCAGCCCCGCCGCGAGCGACTGCGGATCGGAGGTACGCATCACCTCGCCACCGCCCGCGCGCTCCACCTTGATGACGTCGGCGCCGAAATCGCCGAGCGACTGCGCGGCGAGCGGCCCCTGATAGACCTCGCTCAGGTCGACGACGACCAGTCCGTCGAGAACGCCCATCGTTGCCTCCCTCAGTCCTGCAGCACGGATTTGGCCACGATGAGCCGCTGGATTTCGTTGGTGCCCTCGTAGATCTGGGTGATCTTGGCGTCGCGCATCATGCGCTCGACCGGGTAGTCCTCGAGGTAGCCGTAGCCGCCGTGGAGCTGGACCGCATCGACGGTGACCGACATGGCGACGTCGGAGCACATGGCCTTGGCCATGGAGGCCAGCGTGCGCGCCTCGGGCGCACCGCGCCGCGCCTGCTCGATGGCGCGGTAGAGCAGCGCGCGCGCGGCCTCGATGCGGATGGCCATGTCACCGATCTGGCCACGCACCATCTGGTAGCGCGACAGCGGCTGGCCCATCGACATGCGCTCCTTGACGTAGTCGACGGCGAGGTCGAGCGCGCCCTGCGCCACGCCGAGCGCCTGCGCCGCGATCACCGGCCGCGAATGGGCGAGCGACCGCGACATCCTGGCGAGACCGCCGGTGGGCTCGCCGACGGCGCGGCCGGCCGGGATGCGGCAGTCGTTGAAGGTGACGTCGGCGGTGGGCGAGCCGCGCAGGCCCATCTTGCGCTCGTTGGCGCCGAAGCCGATGCCGGGATCGTCGCGGCTGACCATGAAGACGCCGAAGTCGGCGTCGCCGGTGCGGGCGACGACGAGATACCAGTCGGCCCAGCCGGCATTGGTGATGAAGCGCTTGACGCCGTTGAGGACGAAGCCGTCGCCGTCGGCGACCGCGCGCGTGGTCATGGCCGCCATGTCGGAGCCGCCCTGCGGCTCGGTGATGCACCATGCCGCCTTCTTCGCGCCGGAGGCGATGTCGGGCAGGATCTGGCGCTTCAGCGTCTCGTCGCCGAACCTGACCAGCGGGTCGAGCGCGCCCCAGCCGACGCTCATGGTCAGCGCGGAGGCCGAGCAGACGCGCGCCATCTCCTCGACGGCCACCGCCTGCACCATCAGGTCGCCGCCGCCGCCGCCATATTCCTCCGGCAGGCCGAGGCCGGTCAGGCCGGTCTCGCGAAAAATCTCGAACTGCCTGTCCGGCGGGCCGCCGGTGCGGTCGAGCTCGGCGGCGAGCGGCGCGATGCGCTCGCGGGCGATGCGGCGGATGGTGTCGCGGAACGCGTCGATCTCGTTCCAGCCATTGTCCGTGTCGGTCATGGGGTCCTCCCGGTATCCTTGCTCGATGCCGCGCTCACGAGGCGCGGCGCGGCGGCCATTCCAGCGTGCGCGTGCCGTGCGAGGCGTTGGCCCCGACGAGGCGGCGGATTTCGTCCTCGCCCATGCCGATGCCGGCCAGCACCTCGGCGGTGCGGTCGGTCATGTCAGCGGGGCGAAGCTCCGGCGCATCGGTGCCGAAGCGCGGCGCGGCCGGCGTGCGGCCGGCGCCTGCGCCTGCATGGCGGGCGGCGATGTGAGCATCGGCCCACACCTCGTCCGGCGCGAGCACGGCGGTGACGCAGGCATCCTGCCCGGCGAAGCGGGCGGCCCACTCGTCGCGCGGGTGCGCCGCGAAGGCCTCCGCGAAGCGCCGCTCCAGATCGGGCCAGATTTCGGGGTTCATGTGATCGGGCACGGGCCCGGCGAAGCCCAGCACCCGCCACAGGTTGCGGAAGAAGCCCGGCTCCAGCGCGCCGACCGCGACCTGGCCGCCGTCGGCGCAGGCGTAGCAGCGATAGAAGGGCGCGCCGCCGTCGAGCAGGCCGCGGCCGCGGCCGGGCATGTAGTCCGTGCCCCACATCTCGAAATGCATGCCCATCATCGACAGGCAGCCGTCGATCATCGCGGCATCGACCCATGCGCCGCGCCCGGTGCGCTCGCGGCCCTGCAGGGCGGCAAGGATGCCGAGCGCCGCCATCAGGCTGCCGCCGGCGAAGTCGGCGACGAGGTTCAGCGGCACGGCGGAGGGGTAGCCGGCCGGCCCCGTCGCGCCGAGCACGCCGGAGACGGCGAGATAGTTGATGTCGTGGCCGGCCTCCTGCGCCCGCGGGCCGCTCTGGCCGTAGCCGGTGAGCGAGCAGTAGACGAGGCGCGGATTGATCGTCGACAGCGTTGCGTAGCCGGCTTCCAGCCGCTCGGCGACGCCGGGGCGGAAGCCCTCGACCAGCACGTCGGCGGTGGCGACGAGGCGGTGGAGCGCGGCGCGGCCCTCCGGCTGCTTCAGATCGAGCTGGATCAGCGTCTTGCCGCGCGCCAGCACCGGCGCGACGCCGGCCGAGCCCTGCGCCCCGACGGCGATGACCTCGGCGCCCATGTCGGCGAGGAGCATGGTGCAGTAGGGGCCGGGCGCGAGCCGGCTCAGGTCGACGACGCGGATGCCTTCGAGCGGGCGATGGCCGGGCTTCGCGGACGGGTTCGGGGACGGCTGCATCACACGGCCTCCTTTGCCTGGGGGCCGAGATAGGCGCGCATCAGGCGCTCGCGGTCGGTGAGGATGTCGCGGCCGGCCGCCATCGAGACGCGGCCGTCGGCCAACACCACCACGCGGTCGGCGACGCGGGCGGCGAAGGCCGCGTTCTGCTCCGCGAGGATGACGCCGATGCCGCGGCCGGCGATGGCGCGGATCGCCGCCTCCAGCGTGTCGTAGACGGCGGGCGCAAGACCCTGCGTCGGCTCGTCGAGCAGGAGCACGCGCGGCTTCAGCGACAGCGCCATGGCGATGGCGAGCATCTGCTGCTCGCCGCCGCTCAGCATCCGCGCCTCGGAAGCCATGCGCTCCTGAAGCCGCGGGAACATGGCGGCGATGCCGTCGCGCGTCTCGCGCAGCGCCGCGCCCGCGAGGCGGTGCTGCACCACCTCCAGATTCTCGGCGACGCTCATGGTCGGGAAGACGTTGCCGCGGATTTCCGGCACCAGGCACACGCCCTTTTCCGAGCGGCGATGGGCGGGGAGCACGGCGATGTCCTCGCCGTCGAGCGCGATCCTGCCGCCCGACTGGACGAGGCCGCCGATGGCGCCGAGCAAGCTGCTCTTGCCGGCGCCGTTCGCGCCCATGACGGCCACCACGCCGGCGGCGGGCACATCGACGTCGACGTCGAAGCAGACCTGGATGCGGCCATGGCGCGCCGACACGCCACGGCACTCCATGAGCGGCCGCGCCGCCGGGGAGGGG
>JACZJD010000736.1 GCA_014860725.1 Aquamicrobium sp. | reverse complement strand
CTTCTCCGGCATGAGCCGCGTCGAGCGCCACCGCGCCATCAACGCACTGGTGGCCGACGAGCTCGCCGGCGGCGTCCACGCCTTCGCCATCGAGGCCGCCGCGCCCGGCGAGCCGAGGCGGTGGTGAGGGCCTACCAGATCGTCTGGACGTGGGGATAGCGCCGGATTTTCTCATCGGCGGTGACGAGGGGGGCGGAGAGCTCGCGCGCCAGCGTCACGATGATCCTGTCCGCCGGATCGGCATGGAAGTCGCCGGGCAACGTCACGCTTTTCACCGCCACGACGTTGTCGACCGGAACGAACCGGAAGCCTTCGACGTCGGCCGCGGCCTCCAGCCAGTCGCGCGCGTCCACCGACAGATCGAGCCTGCCTTTCAGCACCAGCATGGCGATCTCCCAGGCGGAGATCGATGACGCCGCGACACCGCCCGCCTTCAACCCTTCCTCGATGGCGGCCCGCGCCGTTGACGGCAGCTTCGGGTGGCTCCCGTCGAGCCACCAGATCAGAACATGGGTGTCGATGACGATCACGTCAGCGCTTCCCAATCCTCTACGCCGACAGGTTCGAAGGGATCGTCGTAGCGCAGGACGGTGCCACGCAGCCTTTCGAACGGATCGCTCTTGTCGGTCTCCAGCTTTCTTATCTCAAGCGACGGCTTGCCGTGATCGGTGATGACGAGGGGCTCGCCGCTCGCCTCGACCTGCCGCATCAGCTCCAGCGCCTTCGCCTTGAACTGGGATTTCGAAACCCGGATCGTCATGCCTTTCTCCTTTTTTCAAGAGATAAGTCCTGAAATGATCATGGTCAATGACTATGGTCACGTCTCCCCCGCCGGCCTGATCCGGATGCGGGTGATGCGGTTCTTCTCGCGTTTCATGACGATGAAGCGCTTGCCGTGGAAGGTGAAGGCCTGCCGCTCGCGCGGGATCGACTGCGTCTCGTGGATGACGAGGCCGGCGATCGTCGTCGCCTCGTCGTCGGGCAGGTTCCAGTCGAGCGCGCGGTTCAGGTCACGGATCGGCACCTGGCCGTCCACCACCACCGAGCCGTCCGCCTCCTGGCGCACGCCCTGCACCTCGATGTCGTGCTCGTCGGCGATGTCGCCGACGATCTCCTCGATGATGTCCTCCAGCGTCACCAGCCCCTCGACCTCGCCATACTCGTCGACGACGACGGCGAAATGCGCCTTGCGCCGCAGGAAGGCGTTGAGCTGGTCCTGAAGCGTGGTCGTGTCGGGCACGAACCAGGGCTTCGTCGCCACCTTCATGATGTCGATGCGCGAGAAGTCGTAGCCGGCGTCGATCACCGCGCGCAGGAGATCCTTGGCGTGGACGACGCCGACGATGTTGTCCGGCTGGCCGCGCCACAGCGGCATGCGCGTGTGCGGGCTCTGCAGCACCGCGCGCACCAGCGCCTCGGGCGGGTCGTCGGCATTGAGCGAGCGCATATGGGTGCGGTGGACCATGACGTCGCAGACCTCGAGCTCGGCGAGGTCGAGCAGGCCGCCCATGCGGTCGCGGTCCTGCTTGACCACCGCGCCCTCGCGATGCAGCACCGCCATGGCGTCGAGGAACTCCTCGCGCGCACTGAGCTGAGGCGGGATCGGCACGAGCTCCAGCCCGAGGAGCCGCAGCAGCGGCCGGTGGAACAGCACCGCCGCCAGCGCCACCGCCAGCGGCAGGAGGACGAGCGCGACGGCGGCCGGACCGTTCATCCGCGGGCTCCCCCCTGCGCGACGGGCTGCATGACGGAGCGCAGGAACGCCAGCACCTCCGACGGCGCCACGTCCTTCGCCACGAAGGAGTGGCCGACGCCGCGGGTGAGGATGAAGGTCAGCGCGCCGCGCGACACCTTCTTGTCCTGCGCGATGTAGTCGAGCATGCGCTCGGGGCCGGGCAGCTCGCCGGGGATTTCGGCGATGGAAACCGGCAGGCCGACGGCGGAAAGATGCGTCTCCACCCGCCGCGCATCGTCCATCGAGCACAGGTTGAGGCGGCTGGAGAATCGGTGCGCCAGCGCCATGCCGATGGCGACGCCCTCGCCGTGGACGAGCCGCGCGCTGTCGTAGCCGGTCGCCGCCTCCAGCGCATGGCCGAAGGTGTGGCCGAGATTGAGCAGCGCCCGGTCGCCGGTCTCGTACTCGTCGCGGGCGACGACGTCGGCCTTGGCGCGGCAGGATTGGGCGATGGCTTGGGCGCGTGCCGGCCCGCCGGCAAACACCTCGCGCCAGTTCGCCTCCAGCCAGGCGAAGAAGTCGGGCCGGTCGATCAGGCCGTATTTCGCGACCTCGGCATAGCCGGCGCGGAACTCGCGTGGGGGGAGCGTGTCGAGCGCGGCGGTGTCGGCCAGCACCAGCGCCGGCTGCTGGAACACGCCGACGAGGTTCTTGCCGCGGGCGCTGTTGATGCCGGTCTTGCCGCCGACCGAGGAATCGACCTGGGCGAGCAGCGACGTCGGCACCTGCACGAAGCGCATGCCGCGGCGCACGATGCCGGCGACGAAGCCGGCGAGGTCGCCGACCACGCCGCCGCCGAGCGCGATTACCACGTCGCCGCGCTCGAGCCGGGCGGCGAGCACGGCGTCCACCACCTCTTCCAGCACGGCGAAGCTCTTGCTCTTCTCGCCGGGCGCGACGGTGACGGTGGTGGCCTCGATGCCGGCGGCCCCGAGGCTCGCCGCCAGTGCTCCGGCATGGCGGGCGGCGACGTTCCCGTCGGTGACGATGGCCGCGCGCACGCCGGGCAGCCGCGCCGCGATCTCGGCACCAGCCCGGCCGATCAGTCCTTCGCCGATCAGGATGTCGTAGCTGCGCGCGCCGAGCTCGACGCGCACGGTTTCGATCTGCCCCTCGCCGACGATCATTGCGCCGCCCTTTCCTCGTCCTTGCGTCCGAGATACTCGCCGAGCCTGGCCAGCGTCTCGTCCGCTATGATTTCACGCTTCGCGTCGCGCGTCTCGACCGTGATGTCGGCGAGCGCGTAGAC
>JACZJD010000735.1 GCA_014860725.1 Aquamicrobium sp. | reverse complement strand
GAGCGGTCGACGTGGCTCTCGGCCGCGAAATGCACGACGGCGCGCGGCCGGTGCGTCGCGATCACCGCGGCGAGCAGGTCGAGCGTGGCGCCGGTGTCGTAGGGCGGCAGCAGGCTGCCGCGCCGGGCCGCGGCCGAGCCCTTCTCCAGGTGCAGGTCGGAGACGACGAGAAGGGCGAAGTCCGGCAGGTAGAGCGCGCCGCGCGGGTCGGGCAGCGCCGCCTCGCCGGCGACGGCGATCAGACCCGGGGCGATCGTCCCCCGCGCCTGCGAAAAACCGTCCCTGTCGGCGATAAAATTCATCGCTCTCCCATCGCCTCGGCGATCAGCTCGTCCTCGACCTCGGCCAGAAGCGCCTCGTCGGCCTCGCCCTTCACGCTCTCCTTGCCGATCTCCAGCATGACCGGCACGGCGAGCGGCGAGATGCGGTCGAGCCCCTTATGCACGATTCGACCCCTGATGCGCGAGAGGAGCCCGGCGAGCCGGCCGATGTCGAGCAGGCCCGCGGCGGCATCGGCGCGGGTGGCGCGCAAGAGGATGTGGTCCGGGTCGTGCGTGCGCAGGACGTCGTAGATCAGGTCGGCCGAGACCGTCACCTGCCGTCCGGTCTTCTCCTGCCCGGGGTGGCGCTTCTCGATCAGGCCGGCGATGACCGCGCAGGCGCGGAAGGTGCGCTTCAGCATCCAGCTCTCCGCGAGCCAGGCGTCGAGGTCGTCGCCCAGCATGTCCTCGTCGAAGAGCTCGGCGAAGGGCAGCTCGCCCGCCTCGTGCAGCGCGCCGATGTCGCGGTCGGCCCACACGGCGAGCGAATAGTCGGTGGCGACGAAGCCGAGCGGCCGGGCGCCCGCCCGCTCCAGCCGGCGCGTCAAGAGCATGCCCAGCGTCTGGTGCGCCAGCCGCCCCTCGAACGGATAGGCGACCATGTAGAAGCGCTTGCCGCGCGGAAAGGTCTCGACCAGCATGTCGCCGGCCGCCGGCAGCAGCGACACCCGCTTCTGGATCGAAAGCCACTCCGCGACCTGCGGGGGCAGCGCCCGCCAGCGCGCCGGGTCGGCGAGCATGGCCCGCACCTCGGAGGCGAGATAGGTCGAGAGCGGGAACTTGCCGCCGGCATAGGCCGGCACCTTCGCGTCCTGCCCGGCGGCGTTGGAGACGTAGCACTCGTTCTCGCGGATGCCCTCGAAGCGCAGCATGCGGCCGGAGAACAGGAAGGTGTCGCCCGGCGACAGCGTCTCGACGAAATATTCCTCGACCTTGCCGAGCGACAGGCCGCCCGCCGCCGCCCCGCCGCGCCGCCTTGTCAGCCGCACGTTGAGCAGCGGCTCCTCGATGATGGTGCCGACGTTGAGGCGATATTGCTGGGCGAGGCGCGGATGCGCGACGCGCCACAGCCCCTCCTTCGTCCGGCGGATGCGGGCGTAGCGCTCGTAGACGCGCAGCGCATAGCCGCCGGTGGCGACGAAATCGACCACCCGCGCGAAGGTGTCGGCGTCGAGCGCGGCATAGGGCGCGGCCGTCCTCACCTCGGCCAGGAGCGCGGCCTCGTCGAACGGCCCGGCGCAGGCCATGCCCATGACGTGCTGGGCGAGCACGTCGAGCGCGCCCGAGACCAGCGGCGGCGTGTCCTGCGCGCCCTCGGCATTGGCCTCGAGCGCGGCGCGGCACTCCAGCACCTCGAAGCGGTTGGCCGGCACCAGGATGGCGCGGCTCGGCTCGTCCATGCGGTGGTTGGAGCGGCCGATGCGCTGGGCGAGGCGCGACGCCCCCTTGGGCGCGCCGACATGGATGACGAGATCGACGTCGCCCCAGTCGATGCCGAGGTCGAGCGTCGAGGTGGCGACCACGGCGCGCAGCGCGTTCGCCTCCATCGCGCTTTCGACGCGCCGCCGCTGGGCGACGTCGAGCGAGCCGTGATGCAGCGCGATCGGCAGCGTGTCCTCGTTGATGCGCCACAGCTCCTGGAACAGGAGCTCGGCCTGCGAGCGCGTGTTGACGAAGAGCAGCGTGGTGCGGTGCGCCCTGATCGCCTCGTAGATGTCGGCGATGGCGTAGCGCGCCGAATGGCCGGCCCAGGGCACGCGCTCGCGCGAGTCGAGGATGGTGATGACCGGCTTCGCGCCGCCTTCGACGGTGATCAGCTCGGCCATGTCGCCGGGCGGGTCTTGCGGCACCAGCCAGCGGCGCAGCGCGTCGGGCTCGGCCACGGTGGCCGAGAGGCCTATGGTCTGCAGGCCGGGCGCGAGCTTGCGCAGCCGTGCCAGCCCCAGCGCCAAGAGATGCCCGCGCTTCGACGTCACCAACGAGTGCAGCTCGTCCAGCACGACATATTTCAGGTCGGCGAAGAAGCGGCCGGCATCCGGCCCCGAGATCAGCAGCGCGAGCTGCTCCGGGGTGGTCAGCAGGATGTCGGGCGGGGCGAGCTTCTGGCGCTGGCGCTTGTGCTGCGGCGTGTCGCCGGTGCGGGTCTCGACAGCGATGGCAAGCTGCATCTCGGCGACCGGCTTGCCGAGGTTGCGCTCGATGTCGACGGCGAGCGCCTTCAGCGGCGAGATATAGAGCGTGTGGACGCCGCGCTGCGCCGCGCCCCGGCCGCCGCTTCGGCCGCCCGGCGAGTTCGGTCAGCGACGGCAGGAAGCCGGCCAGCGTCTTGCCCGCCCCGGTCGGCGCGATGAGCAGCACCGAGCGCCCGGCCTGCGCATGGG
>JACZJD010000108.1 GCA_014860725.1 Aquamicrobium sp. | reverse complement strand
TCCTGGCAGACCCCCTCGCCCTGCGCCACGGCGTCTTCCGCCGTCGTTGCGGCATCGGTCGCGCCGATACGGTAGGCGACGCGCTCGCGGATCGCGTGCGACAGCACATGCAGCCGGTCGAGTTCGCCGCCGTCTCCCGCCGCCCGCGCGATCTCCACGACCAGCGGCCCAGCGGTCGTCAGCGCGGTCGGGTGCTCGAACAGCCACAGCGGCGCGAAGCCCGTGTGCACGCCGCTCACGCCCGCCGTGTCGTGCACCTCGACCTCTCCCTGTGCGGTGATTCCGATCGCGTGAGGGTCGCCCGACACGCTGAGAAGCCGCGTGTCGTTGCCGAACTGATCGGTGAAGCGCACCTCTTCCGTCGCGCCCTCCACCGTCACCGACCACGACAGCACCGCCTGCGTGTGGCCGTTCAACGGGGTCAACCGCAACCGCTGCAACGCATAGGGCACGGGCGCGTCGTAGGAATAGAGCGTGCGGTGGGAGACCTTCAGGCGCATCAGTAGAACCGGTAGTCCTGGGCGACCTCGTTGCCCAGCCTGTTGTTGCAGCGGATGAAATCGCCGAGGAACTCGTGCAGGCCGCCGTCGAAGATGGCGCCGATGGTGCCGGGCCTGAGGCGGGCGCAGATCTCGTCGAGCGTGGCGTGGCAGGTGTGGCGCTCGCCATACTCGTCGGCGAGGAAGTTGAGGCTCTCGCCGATCATCCGGTAGCAGAAGGCGAGCGAGCGCGGCATGCGCCGGTTGAGGATCAGGAAATCGGCGATGTGCGTCGGCCGGTAATCGCCCTCGTAGACCCAGCGATAGGAGCGGTGCGCCGAGACCGAGCGCAGGATGGATTCCCACTGGTAGTTGTCGAGCGACGAGCCGACCCACGACACCGAGGGTAGGAGCACGTAATATTTGACGTCGAGGATGCGGGCGGTGTTGTCGGCGCGCTCGACATAGCTGCCGAGCTGGGCGAAATCGAAGATCTCGTTGCGCAGCATGGTGCCGTAGAACGAGCCGCGGATCAGCGCCGTCTCGCGCTTGATCTGGTCGAGGATCTTGGGGAGCTCGCGCTGGTCGATCGGACCGGCGAGGAGCCGCCGGAACGACATCCACGCCTCGTTGATGCTTTCCCACGTCTCGCGCGTCAGCGCGGTGCGCACCATGCGCGCATTGGTGCGCGCGGTCTCGATCGAGGAGAGGACGCTCGACGGGTTGGAGGTGTCGCGCAGGAGGAAGTCGGCGACGGTGTCGGCGGAATAGTCCGTATGCCTTCGGGCGAAGGCGTTCGTCGCGCCGGCGCTGACCACGACGGAGGCCCATTCGTCGGCCGAGGAGTCGGTGCGGGTGAGCGCCAGCCGCAACCCGGCATCGACGATGCGCGCCATGTTCTCGGCCCGCTCGATATAGCGGCTCATCCAGTAGAGGCCGTTTGCGGTGCGACCGAGAAGCATCAGCGGCTCCTGCCGCCGAGGGAGTAGCGAATAGTGAGTAGTGAGTGAAAGTACGCCATCATTGATGCTTTCGTTGCAGGCTCCTGATCATCGCGCGCAGCATCTTGCCGAGTTCTTCCGACTGGCCGAGCAGTCGGGCAACGTCGCCTTCGACGATCAATCCAACGCGCTGCCCAAGAACCATGTGTGTCTCCAGCTCTTTCAGCGACCCCTGCGCTATCCGAAGGAACTGGATGAACGAAGTGGTATGCTCTCGCCCGTATCCCTCGGCAATGTTCGCCGCGATGGATGCCGAAGATCGTCGGATTTGCGACGACATTCCGTAGATTTCACTGTTCGGGAACACTTTGGTCACGGCGTAGCAGTCGACCGCCAGATCCATCGCAGCCTTCCAGACCAGCAAATCCCTGTAGGAACTGATCGGCGATTCCAACTCTCTCCCCCACTACTCACTATTCCCTATTCGCTACTCACTTCAGTCATCCAGCACCCACGTATCCTTGGTCCCGCCGCCCTGCGACGAGTTCACCACCAGCGAGCCTTCCTTGAGCGCGACGCGCGTCAGCCCGCCGGGCACGATGCGGATGCGGTCGGAGACGAGGACGAAGGGCCTCAAGTCGACGTGGCGGGGGGCCAGGCCCTTGTCGGTCAGGATCGGGCAGGTGGAGAGCGCCAGCGTCGGCTGCGCGATGTAGTTGCCCGGCCGCGCCCGGAGCTTGGCGGCGAAGGCCTCGCGCTCCTTCTTCGAGGCGGCGGGGCCGACGAGCATGCCGTAGCCGCCGGAGCCGTGCACCTCCTTGACCACCAGCTCGTCCAGATGCTCGAGCACGTATTTCAGGCTGTCCGGCTCCGAGCAGCGCCAGGTCGGGATGTTGCCGAGGATCGCCTTGCGGCCGGTGTAGAACTCGACGATCTCGGGCATGTAGGAATAGATCGCCTTGTCGTCGGCGATGCCCGTCCCCGGCGCGTTGGCGATGGTGATGTTGCCG
>JACZJD010000734.1 GCA_014860725.1 Aquamicrobium sp. | reverse complement strand
ACGAGGCCGTCGTTGCGGCGGTCGCGCGGCACCAGCACCATGCCCGCCTTCACCGCGTCGGCGGCCGAGCGGATGCGCAAGCGCTCGCCGTCGAGGCGCACCGTGCCGGCGCGGGCGCGGCGCAGGCCGTAGAGCGTGTCGATCAGCTCCTCGCGGCCCGAGCCGATCAGCCCGGCGAGGCCGACGATCTCGCCGCGCCCGACCGTGAAGGAGACGTCGGCAAAGCTCGCGCCGTCGGAGAGGCCGGAGACGTCGAGGCCGGGCTCGCCCCGGGTCCGCTCCGCGCGGTCGGGGTAGAGGTCGGCGAGCTCGCGCCCGACCATGGCGGCGACCAGCTCCGGGCCGCTGCCCGCGTGGACGGCGTCGAACACGGCGACGTCGCGGCCGAGGCGGAACACGGTCGCCCGGTCGCAGACCTCGTTGATCTCGTTGAGATAATGCGAGACGTAGAGGATGGCGATGCCCTCGGCCTTCAGCGCCTCGATGGCGCGCAGCACCGTGCTCGTCTCCTCGCTCGCCAGCGGCGCGGTCGGCTCGTCGAAGACGACGATGCGCGCCTTGCCGTCGATCAGCGCGCGGGCGATCTGCACCAGCTTGCGCCCCGCCGTGCCGAGGTCGCGGATCAGCCGGTCGCCGGGAATCTCGACCTTCAGCCGCTCGCGCAGGAAGGTCTCGGCCCGGCGCTGCATGCCCTTGCGGTCGAGGCCGAGGATGCCGCCGACCTCCTGCCCCATGAACACGGATTCGGCGACCGTGAAATGCGGCACGAGATGCAGCTCCTGATGGATGAAGCGCACGCCGGCCGCGTGCACGGCCGCCGGTGTCACCGCGTCGAGCGTGCGCCCGGCGATCGCCACCGTGCCGGCGTCGGGCTGGTAGACGCCGGCCAGCACCTTGATGACCGTGGACTTGCCGGCGCCGTTCTCGCCGACAAGGCCGTGGACCTCGCCCGCCCTCACTTCGAGGCTGGCGCCGTCGAGGGCGCGCACGCCGGGAAAGGTCTTGACGATGTCGCGCAGGCTGAAGGCGATCTCGACCATGTGCGCTTGTCCCGATGCGGAGGCCGCACCCGCGATGCGGCTGGCATCGCGGGTGCGGCCGGAGCGGTCAGTATAGCCTAGTCGAGCGAGCCGTAGCCGAGCTCCTTGTAGACCCGCTTGGCCTCTTCCTGGCCGGCGACCGGGATGACGTCGACATAGGTCTGCGGCAGGAGCGTCTCGCCGGCGAAGTGGCGGGCGACGTTCTCGGCCGAGGTCTGGCCGATCTTGTAGGGCTGCTGCGCCACGTTGGCGACGAAGGGCGAGCCGTCCTCGGCGATGATCTCCAGCGTGTCGGGGCCGGCGTCGAGCGCCGTCACCTTGACCTCGGTGCGGCCGGCCTCTTCCAGCGCCTGCACCACGCCGATGGCCGGCTGGTCCCAGCAGGCGACGTGGATGGCGTCGAGCGTGCCCTGCGGGTGCTGGCTCAGGAGGTCGAGCGTCTTGCGGCGGGCGTCCTCCGGCGCGTTGGCGAACTCCTCGGCCAGCTCGGGCTGGATCACCTCGATCTCCGGATAGTCCTGGAGCACGAACTTCCACAGGCCGGCGCGGATGCCGCAGATGCGCAGCGCGCCCTCGAAGGCGTTGAACACCGCGACCCTGCCTTTGCCGCCGATGGCGTCGGCCATCAGGCGGCCGATGGTCGAGCCCATATAGTAGTTGTCGGAGGTGGAATTGTTGATCGAGTGGATCGACGGATGGTCGACGGTGAAGACCGGGATGCCCTTGTCGCGCAGCGCCTTGAACTTCGGCTCGACGCCGTCGTCGCCGAGGATGGAGATCACCGCGTCGACATTGCTGTTGAGGAGGATGTCGTGGTTGTCGGCGTGGACCTGGTTGTCGCGGCCGCCGTCGACCGGCACCACGGTGCCGCCCAGCTTCTCGACCGTCTCGCGGGCGCCGGTGAAGGCCTCGCGGTCCCAGAAGTGCTGCGTGCCGACGACCGCGACGCCGATCCGCTTGCCATCGAGCGTCAGGTTTTCCTCGGCATTGGCCGAAAAGGCGATCAGCGAGCCGGCGCACGCCAGCGCCAGCGCGAGGTTCTTCGTAAGCGTCATGTCAGGCCTCCCTTTTGCCCGTTGCATCCGCGATCGGCCTGGCGCAACAGGCGTACCGCGAGAATGATTATCGTTCGGCAACCCACGCCGGGCGAGGTTGACGATTATCGTTCTGCAAGCCATTTCAGGCATGGAATTCTTTACATTTGTCAAAAAATAAGTCAATTGTGTTTTGCAGACGGGAGGTGGCGGTGACGGATCTCTGGCTCGGTGTCGACGTGGGCACGACGGCCATCAAGGCGGCCGCATACGATTCGCACGGCCGCATCGCAGCCCTCGCCGAATGCCCCAACGAGGTCCTGCGCCCCGCGCCCGGCTTCGCCGAGCAGGACATGGACGCGGTGTGGCGCGGCGTCGCCGCCTGCCTGCGCGAACTCGCCGAAAAATGCGCCGGAAAGCGCTTCCGCTCGCTCGGCCTGTGCGGCCAGGGCGACGGCTTCTGGCCGGTCGATGCCGACGGCCGGCCCACCCACAACGCCATGCTGTGGAACGACACCCGCGCGGCCGCCGACGTCGAGGCGCTGATCGCGTCGGGCGCGGCCGACGCGGTCGGCCATGGCTGCACACCTCGCTGTGGGC
>JACZJD010000733.1 GCA_014860725.1 Aquamicrobium sp. | reverse complement strand
AGAACGCCTTCCATGCCCTGAAGCTCGCGCATCGCGGCTACGTCATGGTCAACGGCAACATCACGATGAGCGGCACGGGCGCGGAGCTCCTGAAGCGGGAGGAGGTGCGCGCCGCCTATCTCGAAGGCGGACGGCACTAGGAGACGGACCATGGAACATCAGAATACGCTGATATGGGAAGTCACCTTCTGGGAGTTCGTGCTGGTGACGGTGGTGCTCGCCGGCGGCGCGGCCTACCTGACGGGACGGGCGATCGCCAGCGTGTGGCAGGGCACGACGCACATCGTCGTCTACATGGTGCTCCTGGCGGGCGCGACGCGGTTCATCCATTTCGCGCTGTTCAGGGGCACGCTCCTGTCGCTGCACTACTACGTCGTCGACCTGATCGTGCTCCTGATCGCGGCGGGGATCGGCTTCACCGTCACGCGGCGGCGGCAGATGGAGCGACAGTACGGTTTCCTGCGCCGCGACACGGCAGGCTGAGGGCCGAAAACCATCGAATCGGCGGCCCGCCGGGCCGCCGGCGGAGTTCGACAGGAAAGCCTTTATTTCGCTGGGGAATTGGGCTTTTATGTCGAGTCAAGCGGGTAGGGAACGCCCGCAGGGTGCCGGGCCGGGGCCCAGAACACCGTCCCGTCCGGCGCCGAAACCGTCAGGTGTTTATGGGAGTCATCATGAAGAAGGCACTTTTGGCAGGCGCGGCGCTCGGCCTCGTTTTCTCGAGCCCCGCTCTTGCGGACATCGTCATCGCCACCGCGGGTCCGATGACCGGCCAGTACGCCTCGTTCGGCGCGCAGATGAAGGCGGGCGCGGAGATGGCGGTCGAGGAGATCAACGCCGCCGGCGGCGTGCTCGGCGAGCAGCTCAAGCTCGAGATCGGCGACGACGCCTGCGACCCGAAGCAGGCCGTCGCGGTGGCCAACCAGTTCGCCGGCCTCGGCGTGCAGCTCGTGGCCGGTCACTTCTGCTCCGGCTCGTCGATCCCGGCTTCGGCGGTCTATGCCGAGGAAGGCATCGTCATGATCTCGCCGGCCTCGACCAACCCGGTCTTCACCGACGACCGTCCCGGCCCCGGCGTGTTCCGCATGTGCGGCCGCGACGACCAGCAGGGCGACGTCGCCGGCCAGTTCCTGGTCGACAACTTCCCGGACAAGAAGGTCGCGTTCATCCACGACAAGACCGCCTACGGCCAGGGCCTCGCGGACGCCACCAAGGCCGCCTACGAGAAGGCGGGCGGCACGTCGGCCCTCTATGAGGCCTACACCGCCGGCGAGAAGGACTACACCGCGCTCGTCTCCAAGCTGAAGGCCGAGGGCGTGGGCGTGCTCTATGTCGGCGGCTACCACACCGAGGCCGGCCTGATCGTGCGCCAGATGCGCGAGCAGGGCATGGACACCGTCCTCGTCTCGGGCGACGCGCTCGTCACCGACGAGTACTGGGCGATCACCGGCGAGGCCGGCGAAGGCACGCTGATGACCTTCTCGCCCGACCCGCGCAAGAACCCGGATGCCGCGCCGCTGGTCGAGAAGTTCCGCGCCAAGGGCATCGAGCCGGAAGGCTACGTGCTCTACACCTACGCCGCGGTCCAGGCGTGGGCCGACGCGGTGAAGGCCGCCGGCTCGACCGACTTCGATGCCGTCGTCACGGCGCTCAACGAGGGCACCTTCAAGACCGTGCTCGGCGAGTCGACCTTCGACGAGAAGGGCGACGTCACCCTGCCGGGCTACGTCTTCTACGAGTGGAAGAACGGCACCTACGACTATCTCGAGAACTAGGCCGCAGAGGCCGGTTTCGGGAAAGGCCCGGCGCGCGAGCGCCGGGCCTTTTCGTTTTGCGGGGCGTGTCAGTGACCGGCCGCCGCGCCGCCCCTCATCCCCCTGTCGGGACCTTCTCCCCATTCACGGGGGTCCGAAGGACGGGTCGAGACAAGCGGCTCGACCCCGGCAGATGCCGGCAGGGGGATGAGGGGCAGCGGCGACATCGATCATCGTGACGCCTGCTGCAATGGCCGGCGGGAATGCCGAGCGATGCCGTCTCACGGCGTCGCCGCCGCGGGGAATGCGGCGGCGGTCCCGTCACGCAGCCGCGCGGCGCGCTCAGCGATACTCGATGAAGCTCTTGTAGACGTAGCCGGTGGTGCCGTCGTGGGAGACCCGGCACCAGCCGCAATCGGCCTCGGCCTGGACGGCGGCGCGTTCGGGCAGGACCTTCATCACCTCGGCGTCGTTGTCGGGGCCGGCGCGCAGGTTGACGGCGCTGGTGACGGTCGCCGGGCGCATGCCGGCCGGGACCGGGACGGCGGCGTTCTCCTCGCCGCCTTCGGGCGCGGCGTCGCCGAGGACTTCGCGGTTCTCCTCGGCCTGCCGCTCCTCGAGCGCGGCGATCTCGTCGTCGGTCTCGGCGACGGGAACGTCGGTCTCGGCGGCCGTCGGGTCGGCCGGGAAGGCGCGGGGGATGGCGGCGGTGCGGTCGGGCTCCGTGGCGGGCGGGAGCGCAGTCTCGACGGTGTCCGACGGAGCGAAGCCCGTCGCCGGCAGGGCGTCCGACCCCGCGGGAAGCGGCTCTTCGGGAAGGGCGGTCAGCGAGGCCGGCTCCTCCGTGCTCTCGCCGGCGGCGACGGGCGCCGATGCCGCCGGATCGGGCACCGTCTCCTCGACGGCGGCGACGTCGGGGCCGGCCGGCACCGCATCCGGCGCCGTC
>JACZJD010000732.1 GCA_014860725.1 Aquamicrobium sp. | reverse complement strand
CGGCAAGCCTGTCCGTCGCGCTCCTTGCCGGCTTCGGCCCGGTGCTCACCACCGTCCTCACCGGTCTTGCCGCAGCCCTTCCCGCCGCCGCCACGCGCCTGCGCACATGGCCGGTGCTGGGCTGGGCTTCGGCCGGGCTCGCGGCCGTCACGCTGGTGCGGATCGGCATCGACCCCACCATTGCCGGCGCGCACGCCCTGTTGCCCACACCGGTGATGAACGCGCTCACCCCCGGCTATTTCCTGCCGGCCGCCGCCTTCGCCTATGCCGCTTGGCAGCTTGCGCGCACCACCGGCGGCAGGCCGCGCCTCGCCATGGAGGCCTTCGCGGCGCTGTTCGCGCTGGTGGGGGCCGCGATGCTGGTGCGCCACGCCATGAACGGCGGCGTCATCGATGCCGGCGAGCCGTCGCTCGCCGAGCAGGCGATCTACAGCCTGATCATGATCGGCGGCGGCGCGATCCTGCTCGCGCTCGACCGCCGCTCGCCGAGCCCGGTCTTCCGCTGGGGCTCGATCGGGCTCGGCGTGCTGTCGGTGCTTTCCATCGCCTCCTCGCACCTCGTCGCGCTCAATCCGCTGTTCACCAACGATTCGACGGGCACGATCCCGGTGCTGAACCTGCTGCTGCTCGCCTACCTGCTGCCGGCGGCGGCGCTGGCGGCGCTCGCCTGGCGGGCGCGCGGCCTGCGGCCCGGCTGGTATGTCGCGCTTCTCGCCTCGGGCGCGGTGGCGCTCGCCTTCGCCTGGGTCAGCCTGTCGATCCGCCGCCTGTTCCACGGCGAATTCATCGGCGCGTGGAAGGGCATGGGCGCGGTCGAGACCTACACCTATTCCGCGGTGTGGCTGGCGCTCGGCGTCGCCGTGCTCGTCGCCGGCCTGCGCTTCGGCTCCCGCTCGCTCAGGCTCGGCTCCGCCGTGCTCGTGGTGCTCGCGGTGGCCAAGGTCTTCCTCTACGACATGCGCGAGCTGGAGGGCGTGCTGCGGGCGCTGTCCTTCATGGGGCTGGGCGCCGTGCTCATCGGCATCGGCATGTTCTACCAGCGCATGCTGCCGGGCGCCGTCGGCGCGGACGAGGCCAGGGAGGCGTGATGCGCTATTCGGCCGGCTGCAGCGCCGGCCGCTCGACGGCGCGCTCCTGGATCGGCCAGTGGACGACCGCCGCGAACACCCCGAGCGCCACGCCCAGCCACCACACCGGATCGTAGGTGCCGAAGGTGTCGTAGAGATAGCCGCCGAGCCATACGCCGAGGAACGAGCCGATCTGGTGCGAGAAGAACACGACGCCGCCGAGCATGCCGAGATGCGCCGTGCCGAACATGATGGCGACCAGCGCGTTGGTCGGCGGCACGGTCGACAGCCACAGGAGCCCCATGATGACGGCGAAGACGATCACCGTCCCCGGCGTCTGCGGCAGGAGCAGGAAGGCCGTCACCAGCGCCGACCGCGCCAGATAGATGTAGGCGAGGAAATAGGGCTTCGAATAGCGCTGGCCGATCACGCCGGCGGCGAGCGAGCCGATGATGTTGAAGAAGCCGATCAGCGCCAGCGCGATCACCGCATAGCGCGCCTCGATGCCGATATCCGAGATATAGGCCGGGAAGTGCGCGGTGATGAAGGCGACCTGGAAGCCGCAGACGAAGAAGCCGGCGACCAGCAGCAGGTAGCTGCGATGGCCGAGCGCCTCGCGCAGCGCCTGCGCCGCCGTCTGCCGGTAGGCCGCCTGCGCCTGGCTGCCGGACGAGGAATTGCCGCGCAGCGGGATGGCGAGCACCGGGATAACCAGCATCATCACGCTCATCACCACCAGCGCGTCGTACCAGCCATAGGCCGAGATCAGCCCCTGGCTCAGCGGCGCGAACAGGAACATGCCGGCCGAGCCGGCCGCCGTGCCGAGGCCGAAGACGAAGCTGCGCCGCTCCGGCGGCACGTTGCGGGCGAAGGCTGCGAGCACGATGCCGAACGAGCCCGAGGCGACGCCGAGGCCGACCAGCAGACCGCCGCCGACATGCAGCATCGTCGCGGAATCGGCGTTCGCCATGATGACGAGGCCGCTCGCATACATCGCGCCCGAAAGCGCCAGCACCCGCCACGTGCCGTACTTGTCGGCGAGCGCGCCGAAGATCGGCGTCCCGAAGCCCCATGCCAGGTTCTGGATCGCCATCGCCAGCCCGAAGGTGGTGCGATCCCAGCCCTTCTCGGCCAGCATCGGCAGCTGGAAGAAGCCCATCGCCGAGCGCGGGCCGAAGGTCAGCAGCGCGATGGCGCAGCCGCAGGCGATGATGAGCCACGGAAGCCGCGAGGCGGCAGGCTGGGCGGAGGAAGCAGAGGACATGTGCTGGATTCCAAGAAAACGGAGCGGCACGCTAGTCGAGATTTGCGTTTATGGGAAATGAATTGAGCGTATCGACCGTTCAATTCCATTGAAGTGGAACGGTTTCCTCAGCGGATCGGCGGGAAGTGCCCCGGTGGTGGCGGGAAATGGCCCGGCGGGGGGAAATGCCCTGGCGGCGGCAGGTGACCCGGCAGGAGCCCCGGCTGCTCGCCGAACCCCGGCATGGGATCGAGCCGCCGGACGACCGGCCGCTTCGGCGGTTCGATCACGGTCGTCGAC
>JACZJD010000731.1 GCA_014860725.1 Aquamicrobium sp. | reverse complement strand
GTGGCTGTCCTTGGGGGTTCCGGTCTTGCTGTCCTTCGTCATGCACCCGATATAACGGCCGGCAGCATGCTTGGATACGGCCTCGCGCTGCCCGCGGCACATTCCCCCAAATTTGGGATGAAGCCCGGTTGACAGCGACAGGCCGGCCCGCCATAAGGCGCTCGCGGTTTCCGGGACGGTTCCAGATCGTTTGCCGGGAACTTGCGGACCTGCCTCGCAGCATGGCTCCGGCGCAGTACGGAGGGGTGCCCGAGTGGTTAAAGGGGACGGACTGTAAATCCGTTGGCTACGCCTACGTTGGTTCGAATCCAACCCCCTCCACCACTGCGCAGCAGCAGCCATGCGGCAGCGGGTCCGGCCGCCCGAAGCGGTCGCTTCCGGTGCGATTCTCCCACGACAGCGATGAGTTCGCAGCCTCTGCAGGGGCCCGCCCGCAGGCCGATCACGCCGTCGCCTGGAGCTGCGAAGCTTCGTGAAGGGAGAGGCCGAGCAATCCGGTTGCCGGACGGCGCTGCGAGGTCTATCAGGCGAATGTCCGGACGCGTGCCGCGGCCGGGCCGACGGTGGCCAGTTGCCGACGACAGCCAATCATAGTTCGAGCGTTATGCAGGCACGTCCCCACATCCGCAACCTCCTGAGCACGGCCATCGACGTTGCTGCTGCTGCGGGTGCGTTCCTTGCGGCGTTCGTGACCGTGGTCGGCTATACGGCGGCGGTGCGGGTGTTCTCGGTGGAAGACAAGCTCCTCGGCTTCGTCGCCGCCGCCATCGTCGCCCACATGATCGTCAAGCCGTATCGCGGCTCGTGGCGATACGTCTCGATACACGACCTCAGGACGATCCTGATAACGGCCCTGACGACGGTGGCCCTCTACACGGTCGCCGTGTTCCTCGTCACCCGGGGCGAGAACGTTCCGCGCTCCGTCATCGTCCTCAGCTTCATCTACATGGTGGTGGCGATGGCCGGCACCCGGATCGGCTACAGGATGTTCGTGGAGCGCATGGTGGATTTCCCGGCCCTGTCGGGCGGAGACGTCCCCGCGGCGCGGCGCGTGCTGCTGTGCGGCTTCTCCGACAAGGCGGAGAACTTCATCCGCTTCACCCGCCGCAACCGCAGCGCCGGCTTCCTCGTCGTCGGCATGCTGGATGACTCGCCGCTCAATCTCGGGCGCACGATCCAGGGCGTGCGCGTGCTGGGCACCCTGGAGATGCTCGATTCCGTCGTCTCCCGTCTCCAGCGCGCGGGCCGGCCGGTCAGCGAGCTGATCGTCACCGAGGTAGCGCCGTCGCGAAGCCGCCTCGCGCTCATTCTCGAGCAGGCGAGCGCGCGCTCCATCAGGGTGTCGCGGATTCCCGACCCGACCGACAGGGAGGCGCTCACCAACAGCCTGCTCCTCGACCCCCGGCCGATCGAGCTCGAGGATCTGCTCGACCGTCCCGAGGTCGAGGTCGATCTGGACAGGATCGCGTCGCTGATCCGGGGCAAGGTGGTGCTCGCCACCGGCGCGGGCGGCTCGATCGGCTCGGAACTGTGCCGCCAGATCGCCACGTTCGAGCCGCGCCGGCTCGTCATCGCCGACAACTCGGAATTCCACCTCTACAACCTCGACAAGGAATTGCGCGAGAAGCACCCGGACGCCGATATCGTGCCCCGGATCGTCGACGTCCGCGACAGGCAGCGTGTGGCGCGCACCTTCGCCGAGTTCAGGCCCGACATCGTCTTCCACGCAGCCGCGCTCAAGCACGTGCCGCTGATGGAGGAGAATCCGCTCGAGGCGATCAAGACGAACATCTTCGGCACGAGGAACGTGGCGGATGCCGCGCAGGCCAACGACGTCGCCACCCTCGTGATGATCTCCACCGACAAGGCGGTCAACCCGACCAGCATCATGGGTGCGACGAAGCGCGCGGCCGAGATCTATTGCCAGTCGCTCGACCTCGATTCCGACGGCACGCGGTTCAAGACCGTGCGTTTCGGCAACGTGCTCGGCTCGAACGGCTCGGTCGTGCCGCGCTTTCAGGAGCAGATCGCGGCGGGCGGCCCGGTCACGGTCGCGCATCCGGGCGTCATGCGCTATTTCATGACCATCCCCGAGGCGGTGCGGCTCGTCCTGCAGGCGAGCGCCCACGCGCTGACCTACCAGAGCGAGCGCGGCAAGATCCTGGTGCTCGACATGGGCGAGCCGGTCCGCATCCTCGATCTCGCCCACCGCATGATCCAGCTTGCCGGCTTCCGGCCCGGCACCGACATCGAGATCGTCTTCACCGGCCTGCGCCCCGGCGAGAAGCTGTCGGAGGAGCTGTTCGACCCGCGGGAGGCATCCGAGAGCCTGCGCGAGGAAGGCTACACCCTCGCATCGCCGCGCGTCGTAGACCGGGCGCTGGTGGAGCGGACCCTCGCCGAGCTCGAAACCCATGTCGAGCGCGAGGATGCGGCCCGCGCCGTCGAGGTTCTTGCCCGGATCGTGCCCGAATACCGGCCGTCCCACCCTTAATTTTCGCCCGAATTCCCGTCTGCGACCCTGTCGCCCTGACCGCGGCCCTTTGCCGTGGCGAGGAGGATGCGCGCGTCGAGCGCGAGCGACTGGAGCGCGAGATAGCGTGCATCCCAGCGCGCCAGCCGTTCCGGGTCGCTCATGTCGATGCCGTTGACCTGGGCGAGGCCGGTGATGCCGGGCTTGAGCGAGAGCACCCCGCGCCGGCGCCTTGCCTCGACGAGCTGCATCTGCACGGGCAGGCAGGGGCGCGGCCCGACGAGGCTGATCTCGTTGCGCAGGATGTTCCAGATCTGCGGAAGCTCGTCCAGCTTGGTCCGGCGCAGGAAACGGCCGACCCGCGTCACCGCCTCCATCGGAACCTCGTTCGTCGCCGCCTGCGCCGTTCCCGTCTTCATGGTGCGGAACTTGTAGCAGGTGAACTCGGCCCCGTTCCGGCCGACGCGCGTCTGGGCGAAGATGCCGGGGCCGGGCGACTGGACGCGCACGAGCAGCCAGATGAGCCCGAGCAGCCACCAGAGCAGGAGCGCGAC
>JACZJD010000107.1 GCA_014860725.1 Aquamicrobium sp. | reverse complement strand
AAACCGTTGCGCTCCAGCGGCTCGGCGGCGTCGAGGAAATCGGTCAGCGGGCTGCGCCGCGTGCGGGCGCCGAACCGCTGTTCACCGGCGGCGCCGGCGCTCTTCTTGTCGGGTGATCTGGCCATGCGCCGAATATGGGCGGAGTCCGTGGCGATTGAAAGGCTTGCGGCATGCCCCGCGAATTCCCGCGCCGCCATGCTGACAACAGGCTGTCAGGAGTTGCGGTACCTTCGCCGCCGCATCGCTCAACGGAAGCCGGTCGTGGCCACCGCAAGGTCGGGCTTCTCACCGGGGAGATCAGGACTTAGAAGGGCAAGGTGTCCAACTACCCGCTATCCTATCGCCTGACTTGGCTGCCGCGCTTCCTCCGTCCGTCGATGCGCGGCGACAGGTCGGGATTTCACGCCGCGCCGCGTTGCGCGCCGGAGAAGCCGGCCGATGCGGTCCGCCTGGTCTTTGCCGGGGACCTGTCGGCGGTCGCCAATCGCAGGCTCCCGCGAGTCGACGTCGAGTTGCAGGCGCTCTTCCGCGGCGCCGACCTGACCGTCCTCAATTGCGAAAGCCCCGTGGTATCGAGGGCAAATGCCCGGCTCGGCACACTGGTCGGCGTCCGCCACGCGATGAGCGCGGCGTTCCTCGCCGATGCACTCGGCGCGGCGTCCGTTGATCCGGCACGCGCTGTCCTCTCGCTGGCGAACAACCATGCGCTGGACCAGGGCCACGACGGCTACGAGGCGAGCCGGGACGCGATCGCAGACCTTGGCGCCCATGCGGTCGGGCTGACCGCTCACGATACGCCTCCGCGGATCGCCGTGGGCGGGCTCACGGTCTCCTTCGACGCTTTTTCGCATTGGCACAATACGCCACGAAAGGAGTTCGCGGCTCGTATCCGCACCGCCCCGCATGCGCACGACGGCGGTACGGACGATACCGGCCGCGGAGCCTCGGACCTGCATTGCGCCGTACCGCATTGGGATTGGGAGTTCCGCCACTTCCCGCGCGCGGAAACGCGTGCCGCTGCACGACGCCTCGTCGCCGCCGGCGCACGCCTGGTGGTCGGCCATCACGCCCACGTCATCCAGCCCGTCGAGCGCCTGGGGGACTCCCTCGTCGCCTACGGGCTCGGCGACTTTCTCGGCACGGCCTGGGCGCGCACCCGCTGGCCGCTTCGTATCGGCGCCCTTTTCGTCGTCGACATCGCCGGCTGCGGCCCGGACCGCGGCCGGATCCTGCATCACGCCATGGTGCCGTTCGCGCGCTCGCGGGATGGCCAGCGCGAAAGACTGGCGCCCCTCGACGCACTTCCGCGCGAGCTTCGGCAAAAGGCCTCGGCCCGGGTGGACGCTGTGCTCGGTTCCGAATGACGCGGGGCGTGGAACGGGCGGCCGGTCGCCGGCAGTGCGGCGAGCAACGCGGGGCGGTCGCGACCGGATTTCGGGCGACAGGAGTGTGTCTTCCCTCCCCTATCGTCACCCGCCGCCCCTTACGCCGGCCGATGACCGCAGGCCGCACGCCAACTCACTGAATTTCCGGAGTATCTTGCAAGGGTCATACAACCGTGCGATAGTTTCGACTGTTCGGGCATTTGCTGACCCGGAGACTGGACGTTTTGACGACCCTTTCCCCGACACTGTGAATATCTGACGGCCCCTCTTTGGCGGAGGGGTGAATCATGCGCGTGAGCATGACCGCCAAGACCACCGGCCTTCCGCCGCCGCCAACCGGATGAAGGCCATCATTTGCACACGGGTGAAGGAGTTCTCCCATGGCTCAGACCGGCACCGTAAAATTCTTCAACGCAACCAAGGGATTCGGCTTCATCACGCCGGACGGCGGGGCAAAGGACGTGTTCGTCCATATTTCCGCGATCGAAGCGTCGGGCATGCGTACCCTCGTCGACGGTCAGAAAGTGACCTTCGACGTCGAGCCGGATCGCATGGGCAAGGGGCCGAAGGCGGTCAACCTGCGCGCCGGCTGAGCCCCAGGCCGCTCAACACACCGGATCGAGAGCACGGCGCCACGCGCCGTGCTCTTTTCATTTTTTTTGGAACGGTGATTGCGGACGGCGCACTGCACGTCCTGCCGGCCGGCCGCCGTCTAGAGCTGCGGCCGTCTCAGGCGCTGCGGAGAAGGAGGATCCGGGTAGACCTCAGGGCGTTCATCAGTTCCTCGCGGTCGTCGACGCCCCGGTTGAACAGGTCGAGCAGGTGTCGCGCCACTTCCTCGCGCGCACGGTCGGACGGGGCGATTCCGGCTTCGATGCAGAAATCGTCGAGCGCAGTGGACAGGATGGCCAGTTCGGCCGGATTGGCAACGCCGGTCATGATCATCGGCTTTCTCCTCTAGGGGGCGAAAGCATGCTGTTCTCTTCCAGTCGCCCGCATGCCGTTGAACGGCGGGCGATGGCAAAAGGATAGGTACGCCGGTACCAACCGGCAATTCACAAAGACACAGCGCCTGCAATGTTGCTTTCGGCACGGCGCGCGAATCGCGGCCGGGCGCCAGCGACGCGTCAAGGGCCATTGGCAAAGTTTCTCTTGCCCGCATCGAAAAAATAGAGGACAAAATTCCCGTTCGGGCGGTTGCCGGCCCGGAGACCGGAATGGCCTGCCTCGGAT
>JACZJD010000730.1 GCA_014860725.1 Aquamicrobium sp. | reverse complement strand
CTCGCCGAGCGCGCCTTCGGCCTCGCCCATCGCCTCGCCGGCCTCGCCAAAGCCCTCGCCGGGCTGGATACCCATGCCCTCGAGGCCCTTCATCAGCTACTCAAGGTCCTGGCGCAGCTGGCCCTGGCCCTGCTGGAGCTGACGCAGCGCCTCTGCGAATTCCTCCGGCGTCATCTGCCCGCCCTGGCCCGGCTGCCGACCCTGCTCGCCTTCACCCTGCTGGCCCTGGTCGCCGCGCTGCTCGCTGCGGTCCTGGCCGCGCTGGCGCTGACCGCGCTGCATCTGGTCGAGCCGGAAGGTTTCGTTCATCATCTCCTGCTGGCGGCGCATGATCTCGCCGAGCTTGTCCATCTGCTGGCGCATCTCGGAGTTCTGCTGGCCCTGCTGCCCCTGCTGCCGGCGGCCCGCCTGCAGGTTGTTCATCATCTGCTGGAGCTGGGAGAGCAGCTCCTGCGCCTTGTCGCGGTTGCCCGACTTGGCCAGGTTCTCGATCTGATCGAGCATGCGCTCGAGGTCGCTCTGGCGCATCTCCTGGCCCGGTTGCGGCATCTGCTCGGCGAGGTTCGGGTTCTGCTGCGCGCGCTCGGCGAACTCGCGCAGGAACTCGTTCATGGCCTCGCGCAGCTCCTGCATGAGCTTGTCGATCTCCTCGTCGCTGGCGCCATTCTCCAGCGCCTGCTTCAGAGCTTCCTGCGCCTGGCGGAGACGCTTCTCGGCGGCGGACAGGTCGCCGTCCTCGATGCCGAGCGCGATTTCCCACAGGTAGTCGGCGGCCTCGCGCAACTGGTCGTCGCTCGTTGCCATCTTCAGCCTGGTGCGGGCGCTCATCAGCGCGAGGTAGTGCGACATCGTCGAAAAGGTGTCCTCCGGGCGCAGCGTGATCGCATCGAGCAGGTCGAGTACGCGGCCCTTGCGGTTGGCGTCGAGCGCGAGGATGCGGCGCTGCTCGACGACGGCCTTGGCCAGCGGGTTGGTGAAGGTCCGTTCCGGCATGACGAAAGTCTTCGCCTCGCTGCGGGCCTCCTGGCCGGCGTCGTCCTTGGCGGCGAGCGAAAGCGACACCTTCGCGCCGGCCCAGACATGCTCGGTCAGGTCGCGCGTCGCCTTCGCCGCCGGGCCCTTGCCGCGGCGCGGCAGCGACAGCGGCATCTCCGGCGCGCCGTAGAGCGGCCGGGCGCCCGGCGCCTGCGTTTCGACAAGGGTGAACTCGGCCCGGGCCGACGCCGCGCCGTAGTCGTCCTCGATCTCGTAGGCGAGTTCCAGCGCTCCGTTGACGGCGCGCTTCGGTTCGTCGGCGAAGCGGATCTTCGGGGCGCTGTCCGAGATCACTGCGAACGCCCAGCTCTGGAGCTCTCTCTCTCCGGAACGGAGAGCAAGCAGACCGTCCACCTCCAGCGGCCAGGCGAACTGGCGCGCCGTCGAAGGTTTCACCGGTTCCGACGCCTCCGCGGCGGCCGGCGCGATGTCCCGGGTCGTGCCGTCGGCGCCTGTGAGCGACAGTGTCTCCGCGCCCGAACCGCCCGTGACGCGCAGCGTCACGACGCTGCCGGCCGGGACCGTGATGACCCTCGCGGCCGGGGCCTCCGCAGCGGCCGCGGCAGAGGCCTCTGC
>JACZJD010000729.1 GCA_014860725.1 Aquamicrobium sp. | reverse complement strand
GGCAGGTCGTGGCCGGCGAGGTTCGCCATCAGTTCGGCCAGCTCGGCGTCGCTGCGCGCCTCGATCAGCCGGCTGACCTCGCCCTGGTCGCCGATGTCGTCCATCAGCCGCTTGCGCCATGCGGCACCCCCTTGAAAGGTCAGCGCCGAATAGAGCTGGTTCGGGCATTCGTCGATCCAGAGGCGCAAGGCCTCGCCGCCCGGCTCGCGGAAGGCGGCCTGCTGCAACGAACCGTGCTTGAGGATGACGACGTCCCAGCCGAAGTTGCGGAAGATCGCCTCGAAGCGCTCCCACAGCCCCTCGCGCACCACGGCGTCGAGGCTCTGGCGATTGTAGTCCACCACCCACCACGTGTTGCGCAGGCCGTGCTTCCAGCCTTCCAGCAGCGCCTCGAAGATGTTGCCCTCGTCCATCTCGGCATCGCCGAGCAGCGCCACCATCTTGCCTTCGGGCTCGCCGTCCCCAAGCCCCCTGGCGCGCAGGTAGTCCTGCGTCAGCGAGGAGAACAGCGTCTGCGCCACGCCGAGGCCGACCGAGCCGGTGGAGAAATCGACGTCGTCCCCGTCCTTGGTGCGCGAGGGATAGGACTGCGCGCCCTTGTAGCCGCGAAAGTTCTCCAGCTTGGCGCGGCTCTGGTTGCCGAACAGGTACTGGATGGCGTGGAAGATCGGGCTCGCATGCGGCTTGACCGCAACGCGGTCCTCGGGCCTCAGCGCCGCGAAGTAGAGCGCCGTCATGATGGTCGAGAGCGAGGCCGACGAGGCCTGATGCCCGCCGACCTTCAGGCCGTCCTCGTTGGGGCGGACGTGGTTGGCGTTGTGGATCATCCACGTCGACAGCCAGCGCACCTTGCGCTCGAGCTGCGTCAGGGCCGGGATGCGTGCGTCGCTCATGGTCGCGAACCTCCGTTGTCGCGCCATTCTAGCGCGAGGGAGGGCGGATAACTCACCAAAATCGATTGCGAACGCGCCGAATTTTGGCGATAAGCGCCAATCCTGTGCCTCACGAGAGCGGAAATCGCCGAAAATGGACAATCTCGACGCCATCGACGTCAGGATCATCGCCGCGGTCCAGAACGACGGCCGCATCTCGATCAACGACCTTGCCGGGAAGGTCGGCTTGTCGCCCTCGCCCTGCGCGCGGCGGCTGCGCATCCTCGAGGAGAAGGGCGTCATCAAGGGCTATGCGGCGATGATCGACCAGACCAAGGTCGGCCTGCCGGTCAGCGCCTTCGCCTCGATCAAGCTGGAGCGCCAGCGCGAGGAAGACCTCGACCGCTTCGCAAGGGCCGTGGCCGGCTGGCCCGAGGTGGTGGACTGCTACCTGATGACCGGCCAGCGCGACTATCTGATGCGCATCGTGGTCAGGGATCTCCAGGCCTACGAGACCTTCATCAAGTCGAAGCTGACCCGGCTCGAAGGCATCGCCTCCATCGAAACGAGCTTCGCGCTCGATCAGGTCAAGCGCGCCGAGGTGCTGCCGATCGTGTGATGCCTGTGATGCGGGGGGAGGGAGGAGGCTTCGACCGCCGGCGCCGCCCTCACCCGGCGCTCCGGCCGCCTCTCGCCGCAAGCGGCAGGGCAATCGCCTGTGGCGAGACGCCGCCACCGCCGTCATCCCGGCCGAGCGGAGCGAGAGCCGGGACCCATTGGCCGGAACATCGTCGAGCACGGCCCGGTCCTCGTGTCGGCGCACTTCAGGATCGCACCGCAAGCCTTGAACCCGGCCGTGCCGGCTCAATGGGTCCCGGCTCGGCGACCGCTTCGCGGCCTTGGCCGGGATGACGGCGGTGGCGGGCGATCAGCCTCGACTCATTCCCGCTGGCGGTGGGCAGCCGAATCGTGAGCCGGCTCAGAGCGCCTCCGCCTTGGCGAGCGAGTGCACCGCATCGACGCGGGCGGCGTCGAGGTCGGCTTCGGTGAGGCCGAAGCGCTCGCCCATCAGCGTCTCGATGCCGCCGACCAGCGCCATGGCGTCGAGCCCGTAGTAGCGCATGAGATAGGCGCGCGAGCCTCCGTGCGCATAGGTGTCCCGGAGCCCAAGCCGCACCAGCCGCTTGCCGGTGCCGGCATCGGCCATGGTCTCGGCCACCAGCGAGCCGATGCCGCCCTCGGTGACGTGGTTCTCGAGCGTCACCACGCCGTGCTTCACCGCGCCGATATGGTCGAGGAGCTGGGCGGCGTCGAAGGGCTTGATGGTGTGCAGGTGGAGGTGGCGGATCGACACGCCGGCGCCGGCCAGCGCCGAGCGGGCGCGCAGCGCCTCCTCGGTGGTGATGCCGGCGGTGACGACGAGCACGTCGGTGCCTTCGGCGAGCACGCGCATCTCGCCGACCCGGATCGGCGTGTCGAAGAGGCGCGGCACCGAGCCGCGCAGCACGCGGCACCATACCGGCCCGTCGATGCTGTCGGCGGCCTCGCAGATGCTCTCGACCTCGGTGGCGTCGCCGGTCTCGAGGATCGTCATGTTGGGGATCGAGCGCATCACCGCGATGTCCTCGATCGACTGGTGGGTCATGCCGCCCGGCGTGGTGATGCCGGGCAGGAAGCCCATCAGCCGCACCTTGCGCCGCGGATAGGCGACCGACGCCATGAGCTGGTCGTAGGGCCGGCGGTACATGAACACGCCGAAGGTGTGGATGAAGGGCCGGAAGCCGGCGAGCGCCAGCCCGCCGGCGAAGCTCATCATGTTCTGTTCGGCCATGCCCATCGACAGGAACTGGTCGGGGTGGCGGTCGCGGAAGCCGTCGATCTCGCAGGACGAGGTCAGGTCCGCCGACAGGCAGAGGATGTCGGGATTGCCGGCCGCGAACGTCTCGAAGGCGGAGGCGTAGGGG